>CAYVYZ010000035.1:0-18950 GCA_964455875.1 uncultured Planctomycetia bacterium
CACCCTCCACCCTATACCCTATACGCTATACGCTATTTACTACACCCTACACCCAAAACCCTATACCCTAATTATTCGCTATTCGCTATTTACATATTGGTGATTACGTCTTTAAGGATGTTTCTTTCTGTGTCTATGATTTCTTCTATTCCCTTGCGGGCTAAGTCTAACATCGCATCTAAGTCTTTTTTTGAGAAGGTCCCTCCTTCAGCAGTTCCTTGAATCTCTACGAATTCTCCATTTGCCTTCATTACCACATTCATATCAACTGTAGCAGAAAAATCCTCATCATAGGTTAAATCAAGAAGGTATTCTCCCCTTACAATACCCACACTAATAGCCCCCAATAAGTCTTTTATTGGTATGGAAGTTATTATTGCGTTGTGATACATTTTGTTTAAGCAGTCTACAAGAGCAATAAACCCTCCTACAATAGAAACCGTCCGTGTGCCGCCGTCTGCCTGAATAACATCGCAATCAATCCAGATGGTACGCTCTCCCAATGCTTTTAAATCAACTACGCTTCTTAAAGACCTGCCAATGAGCCGCTGAATTTCCATGCTTCTTCCAGAAACCCTATCTCTTACTATTCGTGACTGAGTAGAACGGGGAAGCATTCCATATTCAGAGGTAACCCACCCTTCTCCTTTTCCTCTTAAAAAAAGAGGGACTTTTTCTTCTACAGTAGCAGTGGTAATAATACGGGTGTTTCCCATTTCAATGAGACAGGACCCTTCAGCATATTTAATAAAATTTCTCTCAATGTGCATCTTGCGCAACTGGTCAGGCCTTCTTTTGTCGTTTCTTGTCATTGCCACTCCTTTTTGTAAAAATAATAAACTTTCCTCAACCGCCTCATAAAAGGACTGTTCTTACCATCGCCTTGCGATGCAATTCCCAACCATTCGTCATTAAACCATGTATCTTTGGTAGGACCCCTCCAGGCTCCTTTTTTTATATCATGTTCAAATGGAGAACCGCAATACCACCAGGCATCAAGCCAGGTATGAATTATCCCTCCTATGGAATTTCCTGGCGGTTCTTTAGAATTTCTTACAATATCCCGCCAGGCATTACGATGGTAAAAAACCTGATAGTCTTGATCTTCTTTATTTTTATTCTGGTCAAAGCTATCTACACCGTATTCTGTGATTAAAACGGGCTTATCAACATAAAATTTTACTGTCCTGAATAAAGAACCAAAGCCAAAAGGACCTTTGTAACTGTTAAAACCTATGAAATCGATTTCTGGTGTATATTTTTTGTAATAAGGAAGAAGCAAATAAATAGAATTGCTCACTCCTACAGGATGGTTGGGGTCAAGCTTATGAATTATTTTTGCAACTCTGTTAACAAAACGGGCAAACGCTTCAGGGTGTTGGCGGGCATTGGTGTTGTTAAACGTAGAGTTTTCATAGCTTCCCATAGCATCATTCTCATTGCCAAGAAGCCAGGCAAGAATATAAGGCTCGTCTTTATACTCTAACACCATATTTTTTATATCGTTAATCATATTCTCAAGTTGCTTCTTATCCGTGTAGTCAGTTCCTTTTTCCCACGATGCGCCTGAGCCCCAGCAATAAGCGCCCATAAAGTTTCCCATAATTACCCGTATTCCAAAACGAGTGTATAAGTCTCTAAGTATCTCTTTTTTTATGTTTGTGGGGTGGTATATTCTTATGGTATTTACTCCCATTTCTTTTAAGAGATAAAAATCACCCACTGCTTTCTCATCTTTATCCTGAATATTGTTTTTGTTTTTATCAACCCAGGCCTCGTAAGCGCAGTCATTTATTCCATTTTTATTAAAATCATAGTTCATCCACTGATTAGAAGATTTTAACCTTTCTCCTATTTTTACCGGGTCATAAGTAATACCTTTTATAAAGTAAGGTTTGCCATCTACGTACATACGCCAGAAACCTTTTTCGTTCTTTTTTAAAACTACCTTACCTGCAAATACGCAAGGAGAAATTAAAAATAAGCTAAAGACGAGAGTAAATATCCTTACCATAACTATCAATTGCTATAATTAAAGGGAAATTTTCTACTTTGAGTTCATAAATTGCCTCAGCATTTAGCTCCGGAAAAGCGCATATTTTATAATCTTTTACAAAATTAGAGAGATAAGCAGCACATCCTGCATAAGTAACAAAATAAATTCCTTTGTATTTTTTTATAGTATTTCTTGCAAAAGGCGACCTTTTTCCTTTTCCAATGGTTGCTTTTAGCCCTTTTTGCATAAGTGGTTCTATAAAGGAGTCCATTCTTAAAGATGTAGTCGGCCCGCAGGCGCCTATTTTCCCCTTACAAAACGTAGGGCCGCAATAGTAGATAATTGCATCTTTTAATTTTAAAGGGAGTTTTTTATTCTTTTTTATAAGGTTAATAAGCTTTTTATGTGCCCTGTCACGGGCGGTATAAATAGAACCACTAAGTTCTACTCTATCCTTTGCCTTAAGAAGTTTTATTTCTTTTTCCGTAAGAGGCGTTTTGAGCTTAATTGTTCTTATTTTCTTCATACAATCTTGACTTTTCTTATATCTAAAGACACAGATGCGCTGCGTAAAGCATGACAGCTTATATTTATACCTACAGGCAAACCAGCAATATGGGTAGGAGACATTTTTATCTTTACAGATAAAGCCGTAAATCCTCCCCCAAATCCCATAGGGCCAATACCAAGCTTATTAACTTTCTTTAAAATTTCTTTCTCCCACCGGTTAAGCATTTTATCAGGGTTGGGTTTGGCGACGTCTTCTAATAATGCTTTCTTTGCTAATAAGAGGGCATAATCTGATGTTCCTCCAATGCCAATACCAATAAAAAATGGCGGACATGCTTCAGGCCCTGCTTTCTTTGCGGAGTCAACAATAAAATCTGTTATTTCGTTGTGTGAGGCAGTAGGATTAAACATCTTAAGACGTGATTTGTTTTCTGAGCCGAAACCTTTAGGAAGAACTGTTAAGGAAAAAATGTTGCTATTGGTAAATTCGATGTGGGTAATTTGAGGATTAAATGAAGTATTATCAGAAAAAGGGTAAACGGTAGAAGCGCGGAGACAGTTTTTCTTATAGGATTCTTTTATCCCTTCATTTATTTTATCAACGAGTTCTTTTTTCCATACGATTTTTTCTGGTATTTCAACGAAAGTTAAGGGAAGACCTGTATCCTGACAAATAGGCAGATGTTTACTTTTTGCTGCGGATGCGTTTTTTAGAATAATTTTTAACGCCTCTTTAGGTAAGGGTAGTCCTTCTTTTCTGTAGGCTTTCTTAATGAGGCTTAAACAATCTTTTCTCATATTTATATTTGCCTCTTTAGCAAGCTGAAAAGCTATCTTTTTTAAATCAACCTTTTTCATCTATTTTACTCCCAATATCTTATGCATCTGCGGTATTATTCTTACGTCTTTTAAGTATTCTTTTGCGTTAATATAGAAATCCATTAGTTTATTCTTAAGAATAAACTGGTGCTGGTATGAGGGTTGAATTACAAAAGGAATATTTTCATTAATGCTTTTTACCAGTTTCAGTGCTTTTATAAAATCATCAATAGTTGTATAAGGGGTAACTACTGTTTTTACAAAAACATTTTTTTGAGAGGCTGTTTCTAAGAATGCTCTATGTTCATTAAAATACTCCCTTTCTTTTGTCGAAGAAGGTAATTTAATATCCATAGAGATTATATCTACGCTGTCTATTACCTTTTCTAATGCAGAAGGAAGTGTCCCGTTTGTTTCCAGGTAAACCTCTTTTTGCTCTTTTTTTAATAATATAAAGAATGAGTGTAAGAAATCTTTTTGTAAAAGAGGCTCTCCTCCTGTAATAGATACAGAGCTTATCTTTTTGTAAGAGTCTATAACCTTTTTAACCTCTTTTAACCCCATTTCTTTAAAATGGTAAAGTTTTGTGTCGCAGAATGAGCAGTTAAGGTTACAGCCGTAGAAACGCACAAAAATCTGCTCCTTCCCTATGTATATTCCTTCTCCTTGAATGCTTTTAAATATCTCTGATATTTTAGCTTTCATTTTCTTCTCAATAAGGGGTCTTTTACCCCAAGGGCTTGGAATGCTTTTATTCTAAAGCGGCAACTATCACATCTTCTGCAAGGGTAGTTTCCTCCCATATAACATGACCATGTGTATTGAAAAGGTACATTAAGCCTTAAGCCCAACTCAACAATGTCTTTTTTCGACTTATCTACTAAGGGAGAAATTATCTCAATGCCTTTTTTAGATATCCCTAAATTTATTGCCTTTTCCATCGCACGAAGGAATTCTGGCCTGCAGTCAGGATAACCGGAATAGTCCTCAATGTGAGCTCCGATAAGAATCTTTTTAGCGTCAATACTTTCGGCGAAAGAAACAGCATAGCTTAGAAAAATAATGTTCCGTCCTGAGACATAAGTAACAGGAATGTTTTTGCTGTAGAGGTTTCTGTTAAAAGGAACTCTTATATTTTTTTGCGTAAGAGCAGAGGCGGTCCAGGGAAGATAAATTCTTACAACATGATAGTTGATATTGTTAAGTTTAGCTATCTTTATTGCACATGAGATCTCTTTTTTATGGCGTTGATTATAATCAAAAATAAGCGCACTTAACCTGTATCCGTATTTTTTTGCCAAATACAGGGTAGTGGTTGAATCTATTCCTCCTGATAAAAGAATTACTGCTTTTGTGTTTCTTGGTATGTGGCGCATGAATTATCCTGTTCCCAGACAGAAATACTTGATAATTTTACTATCTTTGCTTTTTTTACGCCTAAAAACCTTACCAACTTCTTTTTCAATTCTACAAAAATATATTTAGCAATAATTTCCGATGTAGTGTTAGATTTAGAAAACTGAGGTAATTCGTTTAAAAATTTATGGTCCAAGCTTGTCACTACATCACTTAAGAGTTTTTTTAGCTCTTTAAAATCAATTACCATCCCTTTGTTGTCTAATTTTTTTGCTGTTACAATTGCTTCTACCATCCAGTTATGGCCATGAAGTTCTTCACATTTTCCCTTGTAGTTTTTTAAATAATGGGCAGCACAAAATTGTGTTTTAACTTTTACCTCAAACATAAACAACCTCAGGTTTCCGAATATCTTCTTTTAAAAATATCTTTGCTATTTTCATAAATTCAAAGGGTTCATCACTCACATAAAACTTTACAGAACAAGACGCTTTCCTTCTTGCAAGAAGACCGTTTTCTGTTAATACGTTTTTTGCTTCTCTGGCTACTTCATATGCAGAGTTTACCAAATAGACCCCTTTTAAATAACGAGAGATTGCCTTTTTAAGTAAGGGGTAGTGAGTACAGCCTAAGATTAAAGTATCAATCTTATTCTTAAGGTCTTTTAAATACATCTGTACAATTTTATCCACAATAGGACCTTCTAAGAGGCCTTCCTCTACCAGAGGCACAAATAAAGGGCATGGTTTTGCGTAGACTTTGGTTTTTCTATCTATGGCATAAATTTTTTTCTGATAAGTTTTACTTCTGATTGTGGATTTTGTGCCAATTACCCCTACTTTCCCTTCTTGTGATACTTTTATTGCTTTTCTTACAGCAGAATCTACTACCCCAATAATAGGGACAGTGAAAATGCCTTTAAGATATTCCAGGGCAACGCTAGAAGACGTATTACACGCTACTATAACTAATTTAACTTTCTTTTCTAAGAGAAAAAGGATGTTTTCTGTGCTAAAACGGATAACTGTTTGTGGCGACTTCCCTCCGTAAGGCACACGTGCTGTGTCGCCAAAATAAATAATATCTTCCGATGGCAAGACTTTTCTTATTTCTTTTAGAACAGTAAGCCCTCCTACACCGGAATCAAATATACCAATAGGCCTCGATATTGTATTCATAGATTACTTAAGAGATAAACTTGACAATCTTGTATAACGCCTATTCAGTAAATCAATGCTTAAAGCAATTCCGTGAGCAATTTGTTTTTGATAATAATGTGTTTTTAAGAGTTTCTCCTCATAGTAATTGGTAAGATAGCCTATTTCTACAAGAACACTTGGAACATAAGCATATTTTAGTACATAAAAAGGTGCCCCTCTGGGAGAGCGCACTTTAAACCCCATTCTTCGTAAAGTATATACAATGGTATTGGCAAGGTCTAAAGACTCTTTATTGTTTTCATTGCAAAGCAAATCCCATACAATTCTTTGGGTGTCTTTAGTAAGTTTACCCCTGTCGGAAGACAAAGGAGCATTCTCAGCCATTACTACTGCTTTTGATTCACTGTCAAAATACCTCTCTGAGAGGTAATAAACCTCAACTCCTCTTATTTTTCGTGAACGGTTAGCGTTAACATGGACGCTGATAAACAAATCTGCGTTGTAAATTTTTGCCAGCTGAACTCGTTGCCTTAAGGTAAGATAAATATCTTTATTCCGGGTAAGATATACCCTAAACCCTTGCGCTTGCAGTTCTTTTTTTAGAAGTTTAGCTACTTTAAGCGTAATATATTTTTCTTTAAGGCCACGCGGAGAAATGGCCCCAGGGTCTTTACCACCATGCCCGGGATCAATCACAATAGTTTTTATAGAGACAGGTTTAGCTTTTTTCCTTAACATAAAGGGATGAGAGGTTATAATTTTTCCAACCTCAATAGGAATGAATATTATTCCCCGCGAATAGTAAGGATGGTTTCTTAGGGAAAATATCCTCTCGTTGTACAACATATAAGAACTATCTATTAATAGCCTTATATCCATACGCGGTGAAGATAAATGAATTATGTCATCAAGAGTGTTAAAGTTAGGTTTAAGGTCATACTTCTTACAAAACCTATTCAATTCCATATAGGAAGGGGTGGCTTTTTCTGCTCTTGGGTATTTTGTAGTTACAGTAGCACACCCGCCGATAAAGATAGCAATGCTTAAAATTAAAAATAAAAATTTTTTCATAATCCTAAAATAAGGCGTGCTATCTCAAAATAGATAAATATTCCTCCAACATCAATAATAGTGGTAATTAGAGGGCCGCTCATAGCTGCAGGGTCAATATTAATCTTACGGCATATAAGAGGAAGACTTGCCCCTATAATTGCTGCTAAAAAAATTGTTACTCCCATAGAAATACCTACAGAGATGCTCAAAAGCCAGCTGTCCTGCTGCAGAAATACTCTTACGATGCCTACAAGAGTAAGAATTCCACCAATAGCTAACCCTAAAAGTGATTCTCTGAATACAACACGCATAAAATCTTTGGGATTAATATCACCTGTAGCAATACTTCTAATAATAATTGTTGCTGATTGAGTACCAGCGTTACCTCCAGTTGCTACAAGGACAGGAAGAAAGAAAGTAAGGGCAACCCAATTCTGAATTGCCACTCCATATCTCTGTAAAACAAAACCGGAAATAGACTCAAAAACAGCAAGTAAAATAAGCCAGAAGCTTCTCTTCCATACTATTTTAAAAAAGTTAGCTTCCATGTAAGGCTCTTCTACAGGTAAAACAGCAGCAATTTTTTCAAAGTCTTCTGTTGCTTCGTCTTCCAAAACATCTACGAGGTCATCAAATGTAACAATTCCAAGGAGTTTATTGCTATTATCAACAACCGGCAAAGCGATTAAGTCATACTTTTTAAACACCTGGGCTGCTTCTTCTCTATCCGTATAAGCATTGACTTTTATTACATCTTTAAACATCAAATCTTTTATTTTGGTTTCAGGAGGAGACAATACTATTTTCTTCAATGATACTACTCCCTGAAGACGTTTTTCTCTATCTAACACATAACAATGATAAATTGTTTCCTGTTTAAGGCCTACTTTACGAATATGATCCAACGCATCTTTTACTGTCATATCTTCATAAAGCTGAACGAAGTCGGGGGTAATAAGACGCCCTACTGAATCTTCAGGATAGTTAAGAATTTGAAGGGCAATTTTTCGTTCCTCGGGAGAAAGTAAATTAATACAGCGCTTTACAAGCTCTGCAGGCATTTCTTCAAAAAGTTCGGTCCTGTCATCAGGAGACATCTCATTAAGGATGTTTTGTATCTCATTGCTTGTCAATGACTTAATCATCTCTTCTTGCTCCTCAAGCGGTAAATATTCAAATACTTCTACGGCCTTATCAGGAGAAATCATTCTAAATACAAATACCCTTAGAGAAGGTTTTGAGATAGTGGAAATAAGGCTTGCTATATCTTCTGGGTGTTCAGGAATGTTATTTTTAAGCTCCGCGAACCTTTTTTCCTTAATTAACTGCTCAATATTTAGTAGGGTCTCTTTTTCTAACATATTAATTAGTTTATGAAAATAAGGAGCTTATGTCAATTGATTTATTTTATGAGGCAGTTAGAAAGCGGAAAAAGTGTCTTTTAAGGAGACCAATAAGGAGTTTCTCTTTATTGTAAGGTAAGTAGCGTAACTTATAATCTTAAGCGTGCGGACATTTTCAGTTAATTGACTCCGTTTAAAATAAGGCAGGTTAGTAAAATAATTGTTTCTGGTTATAAGAATATAAAAAGTATACTTATCTTTATAGGCAGCCTGGTAAGAATGGTGATTCCAATCGCTACCTACAAAGACAAATATTTCCTTTGAAGGGAAAGCTTTTTTTAATTCCTTCTCTATTTTCTTCATAAAAGCCTTAGAAGGGTACAGATAAAGAACCGCCTCTATGAACTTATGTTGGGGTTTTAACCTGTTTTTTATTTTCTTTACCAACCCTTTTAAGTCTATTTCCGGTATTTCTTTTGGAGTTTTAGAAACCAAGGTTTTCATCTTCTTCTTATATTTTTCTACAGAGGGCTGATTTACAAAATTTATTTTCTTAAAATAAGCATAGTAAGCAACAAAATTCTCAAGGTAATACATCAAGCACATCATTTTAATTAAAGGGTCAGTGATTTTAATACCTAATCTTAAACTTACAAAGTTCCTGTTCCTAAGAATTTTGTCAGTAACAATAGTTTTTACAAAAAAACCCTTCTTTTTCGAACCTAAACTTTCCTGGAACAACTGGGTAATCCATGTTCTAAGGCTATCTAAACTAACAGAAGGAACTCTTATTGAAAAATAACCCTTTTTTAAGTTTTTGTATTTAAGAGCATCTTTAAAAGCATGATTTGTAACAGATTGTAAGAGTTTAAGATACAAGCTATACTGTTTCTTGAGTTTTTTTAAGTTTCTATTTTCTATTAAGAATAAGGGTAAGAAGAAGATAAGAGTATGAGGAGAAGTAAAACGGCCCCCTATATCTGTACGCTCGTCGAATTGAATGGGTAGATGTAGAAAACCGCGCCAGCCTAAAGTTTTCCATTTATTAACAGAATTTTTATCCACAAGCCACAAAAAATGCCTTTTAACTCTTTTTGTTCCTACAAAATTAGAAATAAAATTCCTTATAGTGTGGGCTATAAGCTGTGTTTCTTTGGTGGTTCCTGATTTAGAGATAGGGATGACAAAAAGCCTGTTTATATTTTTTATTTTAACTATTGTTTCTACAAGTGCCTGAGGGTCAAGGCTATCTATGCAATGAATATTAGTATTCTTTTTTAAGCTTATTACAGCCTTCACTCCATTAATTGAGCCTCCCATACCTATAAAGATAAACTCATTCTTGTTACGAATGAGCCTGTCTATTTCATTTAATGTTTTCTTGATTAGCTCCCAGGAGGGTGGTTTTACCCATCCTAACCGGGCCATACCTCTGTCAAAGCCTATATTTTTAAAAGGATTATTAATGGACACCTTGTCTTTTCCTGACGCTTCCCAGAGGTATTTTGGTATTTGGTTTAGTTTTATCATCTTCATTATTAGAACCAACTGGCAATATTTCTTCCTGACTCTTTTGATTTATAGAGGGCCCTGTCGGCTATTTCAATAATCATATCCAAATACAATGAGTTTTCAGGATAAGAAGCCAGCCCTATACTTACTGTTGTCTTTATCGATTCGTCAAAAGCTTTTATTTTTGTAGAAGATATTCTTTTTACAATTCTTTTTGCTACCACAATAGCATCTTTTTTTGATGTTTCAGGAAGAATCACAGAAAATTCTTCTCCTCCAAACCGGCCGACAGAATCAATTTCACGCACACTTTCCTTTATAAGAGAAGCTACTTTACGTAACACGACGTCTCCTACTATGTGACCATATGTATCATTCACACTCTTAAAGAAATCTATATCAACCATAAGAAATGAAAGGTTAAAAGCGAATTTTTTTGCTCGTTCAAACTCTTCATTTAACCGTTCCATAATATGTCGCCTGTTATAAACACCAGTTAACGAATCATAGATTGACATCTCTTGCAATTTATTGTATAAGGAATTCCTCTCCAGACACAAATTAAGCTGGTATAAAAAAAGAGGCAAATACTCCTTTATTTTTTTTGAAGAAGTCCCCACACATAAGTAACGGGGATGGTCTGTTTTTAACTCGTAATTTAAATAGTTATCCTCAGGATAAGAAGAAAACTTTATATTTTTAATCTTACCGAAGGATTTGAGTTTCTCCATGAATATCTCAAGTAATTTAGCCTTGTCAAATAAGGGCGATATATCCCTGGTCAACTCATAAGCCAAAAAAGCCTCCTGGATACTTTCTTCGAGCTCTTTAAATCTTTTTGACACAGCGGTGTTTATTGACTCAAGGCTTTCCTTTTTATCTATCAATGTAGAGCGCTGTTGCAAAAACTGGGATTCTGTTTTCTTGAGCGATAGAAGATTAAAACACAGATAAGAAAATAATAAAATAGTTATTATTACGAAAAACATAGCCTATTTTTCCCTTCCGCTTTAGCCTTATATAACAATTTATCCGCTGCCATTATAATATCCTGAGCAGTTACCCCGTCTTTAGGGTACATTGCTAATCCTAAAGACACAGTAAAATGAATATTTTTTCTACGGAAGCTTACTGTTGAGGAAGCAACCTCTTTTCTTATTTTCTCTGCAACAGCTTTTACTTTATTCTTATCAGACTCTACCAAAAGAAAAATAAATTCTTCTCCACCAATTCTTGCGGCAATATTGCCTGAATTGCCTATATTTCTTTGTAGGATGGTAGATATTTTCCTTAAAACCAAATCCCCCACCTTATGCCCATAAGTATCGTTTATATTCTTAAAATCATCTACATCAAGAATAACAACGCCAAATTCGGCCTTTTTGACAGATGTGCGTTTTATTTCCTCATTGAAGCGTTCAAAGAAATAGCTTCTTAAAAAAAGATTGGTAAGAGAATCTCGGATTGCCAATTCTCTAATTTCATTAAACAAGTATGCCCTTTCCAATATTATTGCTGCAGAATCACATATTATCCGTAGCACCCTTGATTCCTCTAAGTAGAAGATATTGGGGTCTCTGCTTTCTAAGCGCAAGACACCGTATAATTTAGTCCCAATAGAAATAGGGCTTATAAGAATGGAACGCATGCCTCTTTCTTTGTAGGCACATAAAGAATTCATGTCGAAGCGATAGTCGCTTGTAACATCAGATATAAGGAGAGATTGGTTGTTTCTTAAAACCCACCAGTCTATTATATCTCCTTTTTTCTCTCTTATTATTTCTTTATTTCTTCGTAAAGAGTATTCTAAAGCAAGGGTATCTTTATCTCTGTGAAACACAAAGAAAAGTACATTATCAGCATCAATAAAGAGCTGCGATATTTCTTTTACGATATTTTCACACAGCTCATCAGGATCGATAAAATTTACTAACTTCTCTATAATATTTTTTGTTAAAAATATTTTTTTCGCCTTCTCTGGCAGGTACTTTAATGTGGCATTTTTCTTTCTTAAATCTTCTTCAATAAGGTTTATCTCCTCCTGAATACTTTCTATTTCTACTTTATATTTTTGTACTATATAGTTTAACCTTTTATCGAAATATATAAATATAAGAAACTCTACTATAAGAAGTAATACACACAGTGGGATACTTATCTTATCAAAGAGGGTAGAGAAAATTATAATGAAAGATAAGGTGATAAGAAGAATTATGGAAATGTATTTCTTATACAATGGTATCCTCGGTAGAGGGATCAAAAAAATGTACTCTTTCCATATCAAAAACGACTTCTAATGATTCCCCGTGAACAGGTTTATTATAACCTTCTACCGAAGCAATAAATGTATGTTTGCCGGCGATAAGATAAAGGTAGTTATGAGAACCCATTGTTTCTACTACGTCACAAGTTGTTCTTATGGTATTTCCCGGTGTAGCATTAGAGGCGAATAATTTATCATAAATATTTTCTGCGCGCACCCCTAATATAATTTTTTTATTTATATATTTACGCAGAGCTTCCTGCATTTTATCCACTACTTTCAAAGAGAATTCTCCTTCGTGAAAATACAGAGAACCATTTTTAGTTATTATTTTTCCATTAATAAAATTCATCGGCGGAGAACCAATAAATCCTGCTACAAACTTGTTTGCTGGCTTATCATATACATTTAAAGGGGTATCAAACTGTAAAATTTTTCCATTTTTCATTACAGCAATTCTATCTCCAAGCGTCATTGCTTCTGTCTGGTCATGAGTTACATAAATCATAGTATTTTGTATTTTTTGATGAAGTTTATGAATCTCTGTGCGCATCTGAACACGCATTTTAGCATCAAGATTACTTAAAGGCTCATCAAATAAAAATACCAATGGTTTTCGAACAATTGCCCTACCCACTGCTACACGTTGCCTTTCCCCCCCTGATAATTCGCGAGGCCTTCTGTCTAAAAGGTGATTTATTCCCAATATCTTTGCTGCTTCTTTTACCCTTTTGTCTATCTCACTATGAGAGTAACCTCTTAGTTTAAGAGCAAATGCCATATTGTCGTAGACCTTCATATGGGGATAAAGGGCGTAGTTTTGAAACACCATGGCAATATTTCTATCCTTGGCAGGAACATTATTAACGAGCTTATCTCCAATATATATATCTCCTTCTGTAGGATGTTCCAAGCCGGCTATCATTCTTAAAGTGGTGGATTTCCCGCATCCTGAGGGACCAACTAAAACAACAAATTCTTTGTTTTCTATCCCTAAATTGATATTATCCACCGCTGTCAGAGACTGGTTGTATACTTTCTTAACATTTCTTAAGCTTACCTGTGCCATACTCTTTAATTCTGTTAGTTCTTATAAAATATTAAAAAAGATTTTAATTTTTAATTTGCTCTCTGTCAAGATAAATAATTAATAAGCTTCGAAATTGTTTCTTTTAATTCTTTACGTTCAACAACCATATCTATTAACCCGTGCTCTAAATTGAACTCAGATGTCTGAAATCCTTTGGGTAAATCCTGTTTTATTGTTTGTTTTATGACTCTGGGGCCCGTAAATCCAATCAGAGCATTTGGTTCGGCAATAATGATATCTCCTAAACCGGCAAAAGAAGCCATTACCCCTGCCATAGTAGGATGAGTTAATACGGAAATATAGGGAATGCCAGCTTCCTTAAGCCTACCTAAGGCAGAGCTTGTTTTTGCCATTTGCATAAGGCTAAGCATTCCTTCATACATCCGTGCTCCTCCCCCTGAACCAGAAATTATAACCAATGGCAGCTTCTTTTCCAATGCCAGCTCTGTGATACGAGTAATTTTCTCTCCTACAACCGAACCCATTGAACCCATAATAAAACGGGAATCAGTAACCCCCAACGCAATATCTTTAGCATTCACCTTTGCCTCTCCCACTACAGCCGCTTCTTTTAAACCGGTCCTTCTCTGTTCATCTTTTAGTTTTTCTTTATATGACTTAGGCCCTTGAAAGGCTAAAGGATCCTCTGATTCTAAATTATAGAAAAGCTCCGAGAAGCTACCTTCATCAACGGTAATAAGTATCCTTTCCCAACAGGTAAGGGGAAAATGATAGTTGCACTTGTTGCAAACTTTTAAATTCTCTTCAAGAAGCTTGTTAAAAATAAGCTGGCCGCATTGAGGGCATTTACTCCATAGACCATCTGGTATCGCCTTTCTTTTGTCTTTTGTCGGCGCTGTTTTTATCTTTTTTCTAAATATTCTCAAGAGCCAAACCTCCTCATTAGAACACCGGATAATATTTTGGGATAAAAATAAGTAGATTTATGCGGAAGGCGAAAGCCTTTTCTTGCTATATCAAAAACATTTTTTAATGGTGTAGGACGCAGAATAAAAGAAACATACGCTTCATTTTGCAACTTAACCGCCTCCTCTATAGAATGAGTATAAGTCACTTCCAGCCTCTTTATTTTTGAAAGTATTGCTTTATGAAGTATATACACATCAAGATTATTGTAAATTCTATCTTCCTTGAATATTTTATCTAAAATAGCTTTGTTCTTCAACCTAAGAATGTATATCTGGTTATTCCAATACATACCAAATACTGTATTTTTATGAACATGTTTATTCAATGCTCTTTCAAGCTCTTTTGAAGTTGCTGGTTGTATGACGAAGTATCTACTAAGCGTATTTCTTAAGTCACTAAAAGGGCTTTCTAACTTCACAATTCTATGGGTGGGAAGAATAACCAATCCATGAGAAACGTCAGTAAAATAAGCAAGGATATAATTTACATCTTTAAGTTTACCTTTCATCTCTTTCATAAATTTACGTGCTACTTCAAACCGATGATGGCCATCAGCAATAAAAAGGTGTCTGTGCGAAAAACTTTTCTCTATTTGATTTATCATTTCGTAATCTGCTATCCGCCAGATTCTGTTTTTTATCCCAGTTGCATCCATAAAACTCATAAGAGGCCTTTTATTTTTGCAAATAGTATAGGTTTGGCTGAGTATGTTCATCTTATGAGGGACTATGACAAAAATAGGGCTTAAATTCGCTTTAAATTCTTTTATAATGTAATATCGGTCTTTTTTTGGACTACTGAATGTCCGTTCGTGGGGAAAAATTATCCCTTCCTTATCTATCCTTAATAATCCCAACAGGCCTACTCTTTTTTTAACTTGGCTATTAAGTTTAAATGTTTGTTCATAGATATAAAAGCAAGGCTTTTTATCTTCGATAAGAATTTTACTATTAAGCCACTCTCTAAAGGTATCTGCTAAGTTTTTGTAATCGTGCTTATCATCTTTTCTTAATATATTACAGAAATTATAAGGAGATTTCTTCTTGAAAAACCTATCTTCTTCATCGCTAATGACATCATAAGGAGGGCACACCACTCTAGAGATGTCCCTTATAATGGAAGAATTATAATAAATGCCGCGGAAAGGCTTAATTAAGGACATAGATATATTATATATTTGGCAAAGTTATAATCAAGCATATTTTTGAAAGAAGATTTACAAATATGCTTTATCCCTGAATTTTTATCATCATATTTAACACACAACTATGTTCTGAAGGGGGTAAAATACCCTTTGTCTTTGATATGGACAGCTCTAACTGTTATCTTTTTTACTATTATCTTTACTGGGAGAGGATTCTTTAGGGGTATCTTTTTCTTTAGCAAGCTTATCTGATTTTTGTTCCTTTTTCTTGTAATCAGTAATGTAAAATCCACTTCCTTTAAAAATTAAACCACACCCTCCACTTATTAGTCTTCTCACTTTGCCCCCACATTTAGGGCATTTATCTTTCGGCTTAGAATTTATTTTTTGAAAGACTTCAAAAGTATATCCACATTTTGTACACTCATAATCATAAGTGGGCATATTTCTCCTTTTGTGTATAAGATTAAAGTTCCCTTCGCAACTTACCAAACTCCATAAGCAGCTTCTTCTCTTGGTGCGATAATTTCTGAGGAGTTTCTACTATTACCTCTACCAGCTCATCACCCAGTCTTTTTGTGCGTAAATCAACTATGCCTTTTGCTTTTAAGCGAAAAATTGTGCCGGACTGTGTGCCAGGCGGTATTTTCATTTTTAGCTTTCCCATTAATGCAGGAACTTCAGCTTCTCCTCCTAAAGCAGCTTTCACCATGCTTATTTTTACCTTGCATTTTATATCCGAACCTCTTCTTTCAAAAACAGAGTGTTTTTTAACATTTATATGCAGATATAAGTCGCCGTATCCGGCAGGGCCAAAATGCCCCTCATTCTTAAGTCTTAATACTGAACCGGTATCTACTCCTGCGGGTATATTTACTTTCACTGTTTTATTTACTTTAACCATCCCTTGGCCGCGACATTTGGTGCATTTAGCAGTTATTATTTCACCTTCACCCTGACAGGTAGGACAGGTTTGTGAAATGCTTATAAATCCCATTCCGCTGGTAACCTGACCTCTACCTCTACAGGTAGGACATATTTTTTTTGTCGAGCCAGGTTGGGCACCAGTGCCTTTACAAGCAGGGCAGGCTTCCAATCTTGCAAAATCAATCGATTTTGTACATCCTACAGCAGCTTCTTCTAAAGTAATCTCTATTTCGTAATGAATATTGTTACCTTTTGGCTTTCTTGACGCACGAGAAGCTCTTCCTCCAAAAATATCAAACCCAAAACCTGAAAACAGTTCGTCGAATATCCCTCCGAAGCCAAAATCACCAAGGTCCTTAAATATCGAGCTAAAATCTGCTCCTCTGAATATATCCTCTGTGCTAAAGCGGGAATCAATACCTGCATGGCCATACTGGTCATACAAAGAGCGTTTTTTCGGGTCACTTAAAACAGCGTAGGCCTCAGAAATCTCTTTAAACTTCTCTTCAGCTTCTTTTTTCTTCTCAGGAGGTACTCTATCAGGATGATACTGCATTACAAGCTTTCTGTAGGCGCGTTTTATATCATCGGCGCTCGCATTCTTTGAAACCCCTAAAATCTCATAATAATCGCGTTTTGTTCCCATCATAACTTACCACTACATAAGGTTACCAAGTCACAATAAAAAGTCACAAGGTCACACGTAGATAGTCAATAGTCAATGGTCGATAGTCAATAGCTCTTAGTCTTTTTGTCAAGTATCTCGTATCTAGTATCCCGTATCTATTATCTAGTATCATTTGCTTCTTGATCCTTGATTCTCGATTCTCGATATTCCTATACCCTATACGCTAAACCGCTATACGCTATTTACTACACCCTACACCCTTTACCCTACACCCTAACTATTCGTTATACGCTATTTATTGTCTTCTTCTTTATAGTCTGCGTCTATAACTTCGCCATCTTTTGCTCCTGACTCAGTTGTAGTATCTTGTTGAGTTTGAGCTTCACCTTGCTGGGTACCTGCAGTAGTTTGACCTGCCTGTTGGTTCTTCTGGGCACTAGCTTTATATACCTCTTCTGCAAGTTTATAAGAGGCTTGCGTTAATTCATCAATTCCTTTTTGAATTTCCTCAGCTTTAGCATCGGTCCGTTTAAGGGTGTCTTTTAAAGTTCTAAGTTTATCCTCTATATTCTTTTTATCTGTTTCAGATACTTTGTTGCCAAAATCTTTCAGTGATTTTTCTGTTGTATATACAAGGTTATCAGCTTTATTTCTCAATTCCGCAAGTTCCTTTTTCTTCTTATCTTCCTCAGCATATTTTTCTGCCTCTTTGACCATCTTTTCAATTTCTTCCTGGGAAAGTTTCTGAGGAGCAGTTATTCTTATGGATTGTTCTTTTCCTGTTCCCAAGTCTTTTGCAGAAACATGTACTATGCCATTAACGTCGATATCAAATGTAACTTCTATTTGAGGAACTCCCCGTGGTGCAGGAGGTATCCCTATCAAATCGAACCTCCCCAGCTCGGTATTATCATTAGCCATGGGACGTTCTCCCTGAAGAACCCGTATAGTTACAGCTGTTTGGTTGTCTTCAGCAGTGGTAAACACCTGAGACTTTTTAGTAGGAATGGTTGTATTTCTTTCAATAAGCTTGGTAAACACTCCTCCCAATGTTTCAATTCCTAAAGAAAGAGGCGTAACATCAAGAAGCACAACATCTTTCACATCACCTTTAATTATTCCTGCTTGAATAGCTGCTCCAAAGGCAACACATTCCATAGGGTCAATGCCACGCTCAATTTTCTTACCAATATAATCTTCCACAAATTGTTGAACAATAGGCATTCGTGTTGGTCCACCTACCATAATTATACGGTCGATATCACGAGGGGTAAGTTTTGCATCGTTTAAGGCCTGCTCAATAGAATGGCGCGTACGTTCCACAATAGGTCGTACGAGCTCCTCAAGTTTAGCGCGGGTAATGTTCATAACAAGGTGCTTTGGCCCTGCCTGGTCAGCTGTAATAAATGGCAAATTTATATCAGTAGTGATGGTAGAAGAAAGTTCTATTTTTGCTTTCTCTGCAGCTTCTCTTAAACGTTGCATTGCCATTGCATCGTTACGTAAATCAATACCGTTGTCACGTTTAAATTCCTCGATTATATAATTCATAAGAGCCTCATCCATATCACGTCCACCAAGCTGAGTATCTCCACTTGTTGACTTTACCTCAAACACCCCTTGAGCCATTTCCATAATGGTAACATCAAGAGTACCTCCGCCAAAATCAAAAACAAGAATTTTTTGTTCTTTGTCTTCCTTACCTAACCCATAAGCAAGACAAGCCGCTGTAGGCTCGTTAATAATACGCAGCACCTTAAAACCAGCAATCTCACCCGCATCTTTAGTAGCTTGACGCTGGTTATCGTTAAAATATGCAGGGCAAGTAATTACAACTTCTTCTACTTTATCGCCCAAATAACTTTCAGCATCCTTTTTAATCTTCTGAAGAACAAACGCCGAAAGTTGCTGTGGTGTAAATTCCTTATCTAAAATTTTATATTTATGAGTTGTCCCCATTTTCCTTTTAAAGCCGGTAATTGTACCTTGGGGGTTAATTGCTGCTTGCCGCCTAGCCGGCTCTCCCACAAGAAGCTGTCCATCCTTAGTAAATGCCACATAAGAAGGAAAGGCCTTTCCTCCGCCGACAGTAGTACCTTCTGCAGAAGGAATAAGAGTAGGACGGCCTCCTTCCATAACTGCTGCAGCAGAATTAGAAGTTCCTAAATCAATTCCTATTACACGTGCCATTTTTATCACCTCCTGTTGAGACGCTATTT
>CAYVYZ010000036.1:0-18607 GCA_964455875.1 uncultured Planctomycetia bacterium
TATTTGATTCATGTAATGTTACATATATTTTTTGCATAAAATATGAGAAAGCTTCAAAAATCAACACATACATAACCAGACAATCCCTAATAAATAAATGTTAATTAATCGCTAAGCCAGCACTCTTAAGATAATACTATTTTTGCAGGAAAGATTTGAAAATGACAGGAGTTATTCTCTCCAAAGATTTTTTAGAAGGAAATAGGCTTTCTTGGGAAGACGCTTATTAAGATTATTTTCTCTTTCTTCAGCTATAGCCACTATGCCAAACCATTCTTCATTCATATTAAGGTTATTAGGTGCCCTTATATCGAGATAGTAAGAACCGTTGGACCAGCCCGCCTCGGTATTATGAACGCTCCAGTCAGGAGAATAACCTTCGTTATGTTTCCACCATTCATCTGTCCATTCAAAAACAACACCACCTAAACAATTGCCTTTTTTATTGCCAGAAAAAACTGTATTCTTATATAGGTCTTTCCATTGTGATTCTAAAAACACGGCTTGCATTTCTTGGTCCTCTTTGTTTTTATAGGCATTGTAACTATCAGCACCGAATTCTGAAAGAATAATTGGCTTGTCAAAAATATTTCTTATGTTGTTGAAAAAATTACCAAAGCGCTTTCCTCTATAAACAATAAGAGCCAACACATCAATATTTCTGCAAATAGGAGCTGCCACATCTAAGAGGGTAGCCTCGCCATTACCCAAAGCAACAAGATGCTTGGTATCAATCTTTTTAATTTCTCCTGCCAGTTCATTCACAAAGGAATAGTAAATTTGAGCACGCTTCTCAATCTTACGAGCAGGGTCATCAATCTTTTCAATCTCGGGGCTTGTCCAGAATGAAATATTTCCTGTGCAACTGTAATTATTCTCATTGCCCAGAACCCACATCAATATACCGTCTTCGTCCTTAAGGCTCTCTACCACTTTAAGAATGCGTTTCTTTATCTTCTCTCTAAAAGTGGGGTCAGCGTAATTAGGGCATGGATCCCATAACCCTAACCAATCACCAACAACGGTGTATATTCCAAAACGCGTGTACATCTGGTGCACGAACTCTTTAAGTTTCGATGGGTCTTTTCCTGAGGAATAAACACGTATACAGTTTACCCCCATCTCCTTCATAAGCTTTCCATCCAAAAGCCAAGGCTTATTAGGGTCACTGTATAAATCGTAATCAAAGCCTTTGCCTATGGGAGTAGGGCTGTAAGTGACACCTTTAATTAAGAAAGGTTTGCCTTTTACAATAAGAACATACCCCCCCTCTTTATTCTTATAGATATAGGGAGCCTCTTTATCTAAACAACCAGTCATAAAAAAGAGGCAGGCTATTAAACTTAAGCCTGCCTCTTTTAAGATGCTCTTACTTTTCATACCTTATCTCATCGAGGTAAAACACAATCCCTTCAGGGTCGTTTACATCAATATTTGTTGCCCAACAGAAACCGCCGATAACATAAGAAAGGTCCTTGCCTCTTAAATCAATCTCATATTTCTTCCATTCCTTGGTCAATCTAATCGGCCCAATACTTGCAGAATCGGAATCAATGTACTCGCCGCTTGATATTCCTCCCATCTTGAACTCGTTGACAATTTCTCCGCCTTTTTCTCCTCTTGCCCAGAAAGTAAGTTTTGTTGCTCCTCTTAAATCAAAACCGGCATTGGGAACTGTCCCCCAGTTGTTAGCAGGATTCTGCCAGTAAATTCCTGCCCAGCGAGTTCCAGAATTATTTTTATACTCTATTCTTATACAGGAATCTCCACTAAAAGGGTTCTCCTTCCAGTTAACATTGAGCTTCAAATCCTGCGCTGCTGTTGCTGGCATCCATCCACTAGGTATAAAATGGTTATCTAAAGATGAAGAGTCAGCATACACATAAAATGGGAAATTGGTAGCTGTTTCTTCTTCTGTAAGGGTAGGGTCGTATCCGTAGCTAATATCATCGAGGTAGATTGTTTGTTCCTTTTGTGCCTGGTCAGCATTAAAAATAATGCAAAAACCGCCATTTACATAAGAAAGGTCTTTGCCTGCTAAATTAATCTCGTATTTCTGCCACTCTTTAGTTAAACGGATGGGACCATATTCTTTGTTTACGGTGTCAGGGTATTTTACAGACTCCCCACTGGGAGTAGTCTGAATTCCTCCCACTTTAACCAAAGTGATAACCTCTCCGCCTTCTTTTCCTCTTGCCCAAAAGGTGAGTTTGTTAAAACCGGTCAAATCAAAACCCGTTTGCTTCTCTCCCCAGTTATTAGAAGAGGACTGCCAATATATACCTGCCCACCCTTGACCACCAGAACGTTTAGCTGTATAGATTATCTTTATACATGTAGAACCAGAAAAAGGAGACTCTTGAGATTGGTCGTTGAACCTTAAATCTCCATAATCTCCCATCCAGCCACTGGGGATAAAGCGATTTGTAGGAGAATTTTTGTCAGTATAAATGTAGAATTTGTCTGCACAAAAAGCTCCTGTTGCTAATATTAAGAAAATTCCCATTAAACTAACAATTTTTTTCATTAACACCCTCCTTTTTTAATTTTCCTTATAATATTAGATTGCAAGAAAATGTTTCTTAAAAAACATCACCCCCTTTTCTCTAATCATTCCATAACCCCTGATAGGTAAAATAAGCTTTTTTTAGCTGGCGCAGAAAAGGTGAATGCTTACCATCCCCTTGAGAACACAAGCCAAGCCATTCCTCATGCATATAACCATCTAAGAAGGGACCTGCAAATAGACCTTTTCTGTCGTGATAACTGGGCTCATAAGCTTTCCACCATTCATCAAGCCACTCAAAAGCAATACCGCCAACTGCATTACCTGCGCCAAACCCTGCGGAGTTATGATATATATCCCACCAGGCATTACGATGATACTCGGCCTGATAGCTTTCTGCTTCATCTTGAGTATAACCTTTATAGTATGAAGGGGCACCATATTCTGTAATCATTGCGGGCTTATCAGCAACCCTTTTTACATCATCCCAGAATCCCAAGAATCCATAACGGCCCCTGTAGGCATTAGTCCCAAAAATATCTATGTCAGGACAATACTTGGCAAAAATATCAAGATACAATACGTCTCCTGAAGCAATAGCAACAGGCCTTTTATAAGGGTCAAGCTGTTTAATGAGCCTTGCGGCCTCATTAGCGAATTTAAAGAAACTTTCTGGTTTTTTATCTGCATTACACCCCAACCCATAAACGTTCTCATTGCCCAGAATCCAGATAAGAACATAAGGCTCATCCTTAAACTCTTCAACCATCTTCTTTACACTCTCAAGCATATTCTTCTTCTGGGCGGGGTCATCGTAATCCGTACCCTTCTCCCAAGTCGCACCACTTCCCAAAGCATACTTACCCAAAAAATCTCCCAGAAGTATATATATACCATATTTTTCATACATTTGTCTAAACAGTTTCTTATTTAATTTAAAAGGCTGATGGTACACCCGAATAGCATTTACCCCCATATCCTTCATAAGCTTAAAATCCCCTACTGGCTTTTCATCACTATCCTGAATATTATTCTTATTTTTATCTACCCAGGCTTCATAAGGCCCATCAATTAACCCATTATGGTTTGTATCTTGAGTGGTCCAGTTCTTAAGCGTTCCCTCATCGGGAGACTCTCCCACACGAGTAGGTGAATAAGTCACTGCCTTAATCATAAAAGGTTTATTATCCACAAGCAACTGCCAGTCGCCGCTTTCGTATTTCACCAGCTTTACCTTATCTGAACCTCTTGTCTCTACTATCTTCCCTAATGCCCTTTTTTTAAGACGATTACTGAACAAACACAACTTTCTTAATAAGGATTTCTTAACCAGCTTCCCCGGATTAACAATAAACTCATCATTTCTTATGTCATTGTCAAACCCATTAACCACCTCAATAGAAGCACCTTCAAGGGAAAGATTAAGCTCGGGGTGCTGCCTCAATAAGTATTTTATCCTGTAGAGAGCAACTTTGCCTATATACCAAGGGGTCTGCCAGTATGTCCAGCCTACAGAGAAAGGAAAATGCACAACAACAGCATAATAGGCTTTTATTGCCTGCTTAATCAAACCACTGCGCTCTAAGATATCTGCAATATAAAACTGTTTTACACCGGCAGGCTCAGGAGCCATATTCCACTTATAGAAAGCGGTTGATAAGTCTCTTGAATTAAGTATCTTCCAGTGGTCTAAGGAGAAGAGTTTCTTTTTTATTTTAACAAAGCTGGGGTCAAACTTTAAAGAGTTTGTATTGGGATAAACCCCTTCACCTACAGCTTTAGAAAGTCCTATAGGGTCATCTATTACATATTTATAATCCTTTGTGCCAACACCTATAAATTTACCATACTTTTCATAATTAACAGGGAATTCCTCACCCTTATCATAAAGCTTAATCTTTGAGATGACTACTTTTTCCTTCTCTTCCTCTTCTATTACTTTTCCTGTGGCAAGCTTCTTTAAAGTAATCTCGGATTTCTCCTTTATAGACCAGAACCATCCTCGAGGATCCCAGGCTTGGGCAAAAGGATACTTTTGTATTACTTCTTTAAATGCCTTCTTTGCCTCTTCAGTATTTCCTTCCCGCATTAAAGCTTCTCCTTTAATGAAATAACAGGTAGCAACATCATTCATTACCTGATAAAAACTCTCTTTATCTTTGGCGGGAAAATCACTTAAAGTTGCAGCAAGCTTATCCGCTTCTTGGGAGAATTTATCTATACATTCATTAGTAAGCTCATAAACACTCTTAAAATTCCTTTTTCCTAACTCAGACCACGCCTTATTTACATAATCAGAGGAGCCTTGAGAAAACGCTGATACAAAAAAAAGTGAGAAAATGAAAAATACAACAGGATAAACAATATAAAATCTTCCTTGTGACTTTGTGAATTTGTGAGTTTGTGACTTTTCTATCATCCTACTAATGCTCCTGCGGTAAGACCTTTTACAAACTGCTGCTGCATCTTTATATAAAGAAGAATTATTGGCAAAGCTGCTACTGTTAAAGCAGCCATAATAAGGGTGTGCTGAGTCACCATTCTGTTGGAAAACTCCATCAATCCAACCTGAAGAGGCATAAGATTGTCGTTAGTAAACATTAAAGACGCAAGGACAAATTCATTCCAGACGTTTAAGGCGTTAAAAATCACTACTACTGCTAATGCGGGAGCAACTAAAGGAAGACCTACATACCACCATATACGTAATTTATTACAACCGTCGATTCGAGCGGCATCTTCTAAATCACGCGGTAACTGGTCAAAAAAGGTTTTAAGAAGGTAGATACTCAAAGAAAGCCCCATATTGGTCATAGCTAAAACATACCCTGTCCGATTAAGAAGATGTAAATTCTTTAGCATTATATAAACAGGAACAAAACCCGCAGGAAGGGGTATCATCATTGCTGCAAGAAACAGGTAAAATATAACATTTTTAGCGGGAAATTGCAAACGGCTAAACCCATATGCTGCCAAAGAAGAAACAACCACAATAAGAATAACGGTAATAAAAGTATAAAAAACACTATTTAAGAAGTAACGCCAGAATCCCTCTTTAAAAATAACCTCTTTATAATTACTCCAATTAATATGCTGAGGGAGCTTTAAGCCATAATCGGCATCAAACTCTCCTTGGCTCTTAAAGGAAACATTAATCATCCACAGGAAAGGAAAAATACAACTTAAAGCAACGCTTAAAAGAAAAGTATGAAGCACAATAAGAATAACTATTTTTTTAGTTTGGTAATACACCGTATCTTCTCCTTATCCTCTTTGAGACAAAGAACATCGTGAAGGATACAGTAACAAGAATCACTCCTAAAATTAACCCCTCTGTTGCCGCTAAGCCAGCGATATTATGGCGGAGATGGTCATAAATCATCATGACAGGAACAGTAGTTAGACCCCCGGCTCCTCCGGTTAAAGCAAGAATCATAGCAAAAGCCTGCATTGTCCCCAAAATGGTTAAGACAACAACAAGGGTAATTACTGGCATAAGAAGAGGAACAGTGACCCTCGTAAAACACTGCCATGCATTTGCCCCATCAATACGTGCCGCCTCATATAACTGTTCAGGAATACTCTGTAATCCTGCAAGAAAAATAACAAACGCCCAGCCAAACCCTTTCCAACAGTGAACAAGGGCAGTAATAAGGCGCACACGGCTATGCCCAAGCCAATCCTGCGCCATAAATCCCAGCCCCATATTATTCAACAAATGGTTCAACACATCTCTTCCCACAGGCTCAGAAGCTAAAACCTGCTTCATAAGAAGGCCTATTATAATCTCTGAGAGAACAGGAAGAATAAAAAACACAACACGATAAAATTTCTTTAATCTTATTACTCTATCCACAGCAAGAGCCAGCATAAAAGCTAAAAGATTCTGAAAAGTTAAAGCCCAAAAGGTTATAAAAGCTCCATTGTATATGGAGGACCACCAATCGGATGAAGTAAGAACTATCCTGAAGTTATTGAACCCTACAAACCGAGGAAGAGAAATCAAATCATTTTCCTGAAAACTAAGGATAAAGGTATAAAAGAAAGGATAAATCCAGAAAAGAGAAAAAATAAAAAGAGCGGGAAGGATAAAAGAAAAATTAACACCTTTCTCCTTAATAGCGGAATTCATCGATGAATTCTTTCCTTTGTTTTCTGAATTTCCCGGGCAACTTCCTGGGGGGTTTTAATCCCTAAAATAATCTGCTGTAAGCCTCTATCTATCACCTCAATAACCTGAGAATGTTCATTTTGTGGCCAGATATCAGGGTGCGTAAGAGAATCAAGCTGCGTGATAAGACTCTTAAGTACAGAAGGTAAGTTATCCTCACACCCTTTAATAGAGGGTAAATTGTTTGTCTCTCTTATGAGAAATTCCTGCTGTTTCTTAGAAGTAATCCATTTTAAGAACTCAACAGCCTCTTTACGGTTTGCAGATTTCCCATTGACCATAAAAGAGGACCCTGCCCCTCCCCAGATTTTAACAGGAAAATTATCAGAAACTCGAGGTAGAGGGAAAAATGCATAATCAAGACTGGGGTTGCGTTTTTTATAGACATTTACTGCCCAACTACCATTAAAAGAAAATACTGCCTTCTCTTTGGAAAAAGCATCCTCTGCCTCTTTATTGGTCATTGTAGCAATGCCGTGGGCTAATATATCCGAGTGGCGCAGCTTATCAAAATAGGAAAAGACTTTCACCCAATCTCTATCTGTATAAGGAACATTGCCTTTTATTGTACGTAAGAACTTATTTTCACCCATAAGGTTTATGGCCCATTCGGTAGCTAAAGCATGAAGCAGCCATCCTTCACCCCACCCACAAACAAAGCCATCGATACCAAGTTTCTCTTTTACTTTCTTAGCAGTATTTAAGAATTCATCAAGAGTTTTGGGATAATTATCAGGGTCTAAGCCTGCTTTCTTAAAGAGGGATTTGTTGTAGACGAAATTAAGAAGGGTGGTATCAATGGGAACGCCGTATATA
Source organism: uncultured Planctomycetia bacterium (assembly GCA_964455875.1). Taxonomy (GTDB): domain Bacteria; phylum Omnitrophota; class Gorgyraeia; order Duberdicusellales; family 4484-171; genus CAZWON01. The sequence continues at coordinate 7,494 of CAYVYZ010000036.1, forward strand.
CCTGGCTTGACACCATAGGCATTACCATCCTCAAAGATGACCAAACGCAAAGTCTGAGGATAGAATCTGTTTTGCCATAGAGAATTATTTTCTTTCATATAAGAGGTCAAATCAAGAATATGTCCTGCTTTTATAAAAGAAGCGAAAGTTTTTTTCTCGCCCAAAATACCAAAAATATCAGGCAAGGTTCCTGCTCGGGCTGCAGCAATTACCTTCTGGGAGTATATATCGGGAGGGAAAAACAGCTTAAATTCAACCTTAACACCTGTCTCTTTCTCGTATTCCTGGGCTAGCTGCTTAAAGGCGTCCTGACGGTCAGTCATCCAGTGCCAGACAACAAGTTTATTCTTCGAGGGTTTCTTTTGGGAAGTACATCCTAAAAAACCTATCAGAAGTATAAAGATAAAAGGTAAAAACTTTCCTTTGTGCTTACCTCTTTTTACCATATTAACTCCTGAAATTAAGAGCTATTAGTTTACCATAATTATGATAATATTGCAACAAAAACACTGTATTTTTTTAACTACCCAATACCACCCTAAAACTATAAAATATTGCTTAACAACATCAATTTTATCAAAAAGATGAATGGTTTGCATACCTCTTTTATCAATAATTTAAGCCACTACCGGCTAACCATTTACTCACCACAAAGCCATATTAAAAGCTTCCCAGTTGCCCTTTACAGTATTAAATGTTATGATAAGAATGTAAATTGTCAATGATTTTGGTCGGGTAATAACAAATGAAAAAAGACACCTTTAGAAATATCCTTTGGGGAGTAATTGTAGGATGTATACTTTTTAGACCTTTCATATTCGAAAAAACTCTATGCGTTGCCAATTTAAGACTGGTAGGCGTTTTATTTGTAGCCTCTCTACTTTATATACTCAATGCACGGCCGAGAATCAGTTACAACTCCTTAGATAAAATAATATTTCTTTTTCTTTTAACTGTTATTGCCTCAGCATTATTCCCGCCGCATAAAAACTTAAGCTATGCTTTACAATATACAAGCCTACTTCTTCTTTACTACATAGTAAGAATATCTCAAAAGAAAGAAAAGAATATTCTTTTATCAATTATCATAATGAGCGCAATCTTTATTTCCCTTTACAGTCTTTATGGACTGCTTTACCTATCAAAGTATACTCTAGAATATATACACCAACACAACATTAACTACCCTTTTGCAGAAGAATTTATTGGGCGCAGGCGAGCTTTCTATCCTTTCATGTCCCCTAATCTTTTAGCAGGGTATTTAATTATGGTGATTATGATTTGCGTTGGTGTGCTTTGTGATAAGTTAAAAGCAAAAAAATTACATTTTTATTCCTCTCTTATCTGCATATCCATATCACTGGTGGTTCTGTTTCTTACCAAGTCTGTGGGGGGGTGGATTGTCTTTATCGTATGCCTATTCCTTTTTATATTGGCGAGTGGCTTTTTAAACAGAAAAATATGGCCTTTGTTTGCCCTCTTAATCATTATGCTTAGTGTAATAATCGCAATGCGCGTTAGGAGTCCTCAGTATTTTACAAAACCATCATTTTCGGTTGAAAAAAGGTTAACCTACTGGAAAGAAACTGCAAATATTATCCGTTCTCATCCTTTCTTAGGTGTAGGGGTAGGTAATTTTCACCTTAAAGAATCGCGTACCTCTCATAATTCTTACCTTCAGATATGGGCAGAGACAGGTATTTTAGGAATAGTTTGTTGGCTCTGGATAGTAGCTCTTTTTATAAGAAGGAGCATTAAAAATATTTCCTTAAAGAAAGAAAAATACTTTTACGCAGGAATCTTTGCGGGAGGCGTATCTTTTCTTCTGCATAATCTAATTGATTTTAGCTTTTTTGTAGGGCAAGTGGCATTCTTGTGGTGGATAATTCTTGGGTTAACTGCTCATAAAGATATGCTTGATTAACGGGGAGAAGATTTTACTATAATCCTTATAGTATAAAAAATGCTGACAAGAAATATTAATAAGAATAAGAAACTCAGGTTAAACAGAATCATAATGCCTGCTATAGCCCATAATATACTCACAAAATATACATCAAGAAGCGCCTTCTTATAGCTATAGCCGCAAGCGATTAACCGCAGAAACAAATGGTCATCACTCTTTTTTAAGGGGACAATCCCTTTTCTTAAACGGACTATCATCAAAAAGACAGTATCAATAATGGGAAAGAAAAGGATAAAGACAGGAATAACAAGTGCTATTTTGTTTTCTAAAGTAGCATAATCTCCATAAATACTTAAAGCAGCAAAGAAAAATCCAAGAGAATGACTGCCACAGTTTCCCATAAACATTTTTGCAGGAGGGAAATTAAAAAGTAAAAAGGCAAGTACTGCGCCCAAAAGAGATAAAACTAATCCCGCCTCAAGATAGTTATTCTTTGTAAGAAATATCACAAGAAAGGACAATCCTACAATTAAAGATACCCCTCCGCAGACCCCGTCGCCTACATCCAGATGGTTAAAAGCATTCATAATACCCATTATCCATAAGAAAGAAATGATATAGTTAACCCAGAAAGGGAGAAAATAAATTTGTATTTTCTTACTGAACATAAGAAAGATGTAAATAAAAACTATTTGAAATACAAGTTTTGTCTTAAGGGAGAAATCCTTTAAATCGTCTAAAAGTTCAACGAAGAGCAATACAAAAGAAAAGACAATAATTATCTTAAGCTGGTAAGGAATATTCATTCTTTCAAGGAATATAAAAATTAGAAACGCTAGAAGCCAAGAGAAAAAAACCCCTACACCACCCACATAAGGGACTTTTTTATCTTCTTTCACAAGATTTATTCTAAGAGAGACTTTTCTTATAAAGGCAAGAAAAGTAACGGAAGTAATAAAAGATGCTACAAAAAGAATAAATAATTTTAGCATCCCAATTCTTTATACACTCTAATTATCTGACCTATCATTCTATTATGGGACCAATAATTAATCTTCTCTCTATTTTTTATGCCTTTTATAATTTTACTCCATCTTCTATATTCTTTCAACAATATAATACAAGCGTCTTTGATATCAGAAGGAGAAAAAGAATTAACAACAATCCCTCCCCTAATATCATTGGTTATGTCTAAAACACCTCCTGTATTAGTAACCACATAAGGAACACAAGAGGCAACTGCTTCTATTAAAGAAACAGGCAATCCTTCCCATAATGATGTAAGGAGAAACAAGTCACATTCTTTAAGCAATCCTTCTACATCATCCACCCACCCTAACAGAGAAACACTTGATTTTATGCCGAGTTTTTCTATAGCGTATTCTACTTTTTTTCTCAAAAGACCGTCTCCTGCAATAATAAACTTTAAGGCCGGCGTTTCTTTAAGTAACATCTTTATGACCTTAAGAGTAATAAAGATTCCTTTCTGAGGTTTTAAGGAAGAAACAATAAGAATGGTATAGGGAAAAGATAAGCTGTATCTTCTCTCTTTAGAAACGTTAGCGAATTTCTCTATGTCTATACCGTAATGAATTAAAGAAAACTTATTCATAGATGCAATCTTACTGTTTACTCCCATCTCTAAATCAGTTCTTGAGACAACAATTATTTTGTTAGTGATTTTAGCAGTAATCTTCTCCAGGAAAAGATAGGAATAATAAGTTAAAGGATTCATAAAGCGGTGAAAAGGCCAGCCGTGGACAGTATATACAATATTCCGTACGCCTGCAAAATACGCTGCCCACCTTCCTAAAATTGAGGCTTTTGGGGAATGAGTATGAACAATATCAAATCTCTTCCTTCTCATAAAGATAAACATCTTCAAGAAAGAAACCAAATCAAACAAAGGATTTATTTCTCTTAAGAGAAAGGAATCAAAGTGAACTTTTAAATAATTAAGAGAAAGGAAATCATTCTTTAAATATCCTATGCCCCCGGAATAAAGATAAATCTCATATTTATTCTTATCCAGCCCTTTAATGGTGGAAAGAAGCATTTTCTGCGCCCCTCCCAGTTCTAAATGAGTGATGATAAATATAATTTTTATCTTATTCTTATTCTCCACCGCTACAATCTGAAACTGTTTAAAGCTCCAACTCCTCAAAACTTAAGTACAAACTGCATCTTATTGGGTTAACTCCTTAAGCAATGCATTAATTTCCCCATATCCACCTCTTCTAAAATGCAAATACAACACAGGTATTCTATTAACAATCACCTCACTCATATGGATTCTATTCTTTTGAAAACAGGACGATATAACACCTCTTATTACACGCTGGTATATAATAGGAAAAGCTTCGCTTCTTGATAATCTCTCGACATAAGTTCTTCTATCCTTCTTGAGGATATATATTTTGCTTAATATACCACTAGAATTGCTTACAAATGGGTACTCGCCATGCCAGGGCGTTCCATAAGCAACGAAACACCCATTCTTCTTCCGTATTATAATTCTATCATCATTGATAATGACACACTTATTTTTCGCTAATCTTAAAATCATCTCTACTATAGTACTTTTCCCTCCTCCCGAAGGTGCACAAAACAAAATAACTCTACTACCAATTTTCACCCCACTAGCATGAATAATTAATCCTGGCATATTACCTACAATTTCTTTTTGCGCAAGTATTTGAGAAAAGAAAATTTGGTCTGTGGGAAACTGTGTTAATGTAGAAATACCTTTTTTAATAAAAATGTCTATATATCTCTTATTCTTATAGATAACTCCCTGTTTATAATTTCTTGTAAACTGAGCTATTAAAACCGTGTGGCCTGAAGACGAAAGGAAATAGTAGATATAATTTCGTTCTTGGTATACTTTATAAAGAGGGGTCCTAAAAATTGGCTCTGATTTTATTTTTTTTTTACTTTTGCAAAATCACGATAATCATTTTTGTGAATTATAGTTATATGAGGAATAGTGTAACTTTCAACTACAAAGGGGGAAAGATGACTGCTAAGAATTATCTTCTTCAAGTCTCTATTATTATACTTTACGAAAACCTTTAGCTCACCAATATCGAAAACCATATTTAAATCTTCTGAATTATATTCTCCTTTAGAAGATCACTCATAAAATCTACAACATCTTTCTCAATAACACTTCTCTCACCAATAAACTCAGCAGTAAGCTCATTAACTATATCTGCCACTGACTTTTGACCATCAATTTTATTATAAATAGCCTCTTCCACCTCTCCTAACTGGTAAAGAGGCTGATCTTCAGAGCTATCGCTTACAGGAATAATAAATACACTCTCATCTATTCTACGCACCAACATATCCTTACTTTTCTTATATGCTGCAATAATATCTACTCTCACACCCAACTCCTTTTATAGCTTATTCTACTCATTAATACTCCCCCACTGCTACAACTTACTTAGCATACAGAAGGCTATTTATCATAAGTTCTTTTTTGCGGGCAACTTCACACATATATTCCACTTTTTCAGTGTATCTTCCCTTCGTAATGTAACTGTAAGCAGCGCAATTGTTACATAGATTTTTTAGTTTACAATTATTACATTCGTAACCCTTAGGAACTCTCATATCTCTCACCCTAGGCACAAATTCTCCCCATGCATATTCTATTCTTCTTCTTATAGCTTCTTTATCAATGTTCTTTCCAACAACTAAAGGATAAAATGGAAACTCTGCCATCATACAAAGCTGGAAATCTCCATTACTATCTATATGGAAACTTTGCAACCCAGCACCACAATTAAAGAGTAAATCATTCTCTGGGGCAAAATAGAATTTTTTATAAAAATTTTCGATTGCCTTCCATTTAATTGAATATCTTGCTTCCAAGGACACAAGAAGATCAGCGCTAAGACGCTCTGACTGAATTATTTCATTTCTAATCTCCCTGTCTTTGTTATTACCTTTTCTACTTCTTAAGTTTAACATCCCATCAAACCTGAAGCCTTTTAAACTTCCATCGAGAAAACAACCGTGTTTCTCAGAAAACTTCATTATGTTGGCGAAATCAGAAAAATTGCTTCTCATTACTGTCGTCTTTAAGATATACGGTACCTTATATTTTTCCAATAGTTCAAGAGCATTCAGGAACTTCTTGTAACTTCCGGGTGTACGTGTAACTCTCTCATAAACTTCCTTTTTGCTTCCGTATATTGTTATTTCAAGAGCACGCGGATGATAAGTGCCAAACATCTTAGCAATATCTTTAGTTATAAGTGCACCGTTAGTAAACACAGCAACAAATACTCCTCTCTTCTTAAGATAAAGATACAATTCAGAAAAATCATCTCTTATTAAAGGGTCTCCACCTGTTAAAAATGCCCATAGCATTCCCTTTTCAATAAAAACATCAAAAATACACTTCCATGTCTCCGTATCAAGCTCCGATCTTTCTAATTTTTTTTCCACAATGTAACAATGACGACAATCAAACGTACATCTTCTCGTTAAAAAGAATCCACCATAATAAGGAATATGCTTGTCGCTACTGAATTGAGATAGTCTATTTAATGTTGTTATTATCATTCATTGTCCTCTTTGATTCTTCTCTTTACTGGAACTTAACTGCACACAGAAATTATTCAATATATCCAATTATTATTCTATCTATCGTTTCTCTAAACAAAACACCCCTAAAGAACTACGATGTCGAAAATGTCGAACAGCTTGTCCCAAAAGGAGTTGTACAATTTGCACATCCTCCGGGACCACTACCTGCTACCATCTTGCAGCCAGCAAGCACCCCTTCCGTTGCATTCTTATCCACAACAATCTTAACAAGTAACGGTTTTTTCCACTTCTTCTTTTTCATAACCTTAATCCCCCTTTTTAATTGAATTCTCCATATAGATATTATAATACTACTCCCTAGTTATAGCAAGTTTTCCTACTTATCGATTACCATAATTACATAATTATTAAGGAACGAGTTCAACCCAAAATTTACAATTTACCGCTCTCTCTTTGCTCAAAACCCCTTTCTCCACCGAATACTACTCCAAATTTGTGTATTTCCTTACGCCATCGCTTTTTAGCCTCAACCTCGTAATCCAATCTTTCTATTTTCTTCAAAGCACTTTCCAATACACCATCCTTTGTTTCATTTTCAAGTTCGCCTATTGTTTTTAATTCCATGGTTATTGCAGGCTTATTTTTATCCTCTCTATGAAATAACATTCACCTCTCATCTGCCACATATTTTATCAGTTCTGCCCCAGCCATTTTTAATTTTGGTAATTATTATAACATATTTTTAAAATGGTTACATTTTCTTACAAACTAAGAAACTTTTTTAGATAGGCGCACCTGCTTCATTTTTTCATATTTTTCGTTCAGTCTTTTTTCTATTCCCAGACCCTGGTAAAAGACTTTGACATATATTTCTTTAATCGAGAGCCCCTGTTTATTTATTTTCATATGCCCGGCGTATTTGCCGTTTAATTTAGCTTCAATAAAATAAAAATCTAAAGCTTCGACTTCTTCTATTTCTATATCTGGATGAGGGAAAATAATCCTGGCAAGAAAAGTATAAAACTTAAAACCTTGAAGAAACAAAACCACCTCTTTTACTATTTTGCGCAAGAAAAAAGCAGAATAAATCACAAAAGGGAAATAAACAAAAAACCTTCTTTTAAGAGGCAATATTTTATTCTTTCTTCTAACCGCAACTGCTACCCCCATTACCTCCTTAAGCTTATAGGGTTTATCTCTACATAAGTTATTATCCCCCTGGGTAAATACTCTGTTCCTACTGAATTTCATCAGACGGTGGATAACAAAACGACCGTGGCTATCTTTAATACATATAATATCGCCTCTTTTGAAAGGTTTCTTTTTAAAAATAACAAAGTCTCCGTCTCTAAGCACAGGATACATGCTCCATCCCCAGGCGCGGAGGATAAAAAACTCTTTCTTGCCGCTGTTTTTTAATACCGCGTTTTTCACCGCAGGGTATTTTCTCCTAAAAAAAGTAGAAAAAGCGGTTAAGAGAAATATAAAAAACCTTAAGTGATAGAGAAACTTTGTCTTTGTGCTGTAGGGGTCAAACTTATAAAATTTGGCAAACTGCTCTATGGGAATATTAATAATATATCCTACCGGCTGCCACAAACTGTCATACAAGAGAAAATGGGATTTAAGATATAATCTTTTGTTCTCATACTGTGAGTCCTCTCTTAGAAAATTATTTTTCATTGGAAAGCTGTTTTCCCCTACAAAGTTTTTTATAAGCATCTTCCTACGGGCAGAAATATTCAAACTTTCTTTTATCTTTTTCGGGATATTACCTGAAAGAATTTCTGCCTGGGAAATAAGAAAAAATAAAACTGCCTTAAGTTTGTATTTCTCGCACATACTCAGACAATAATCCCAATCAAAATAATGAGTGTATTTATCTAACAATAATACAGCATCAAAAGCATTTTTAAGGCAGAAGGTTTTGCCGTAGCGGCGGTTATGCAGAGCTAAACTAAAAAGTGTATCTTCGGGAGAAAGCAAGTTTATTCTTCTTCCCTCTATATTAATCTCCCTAGTTCTTTTCCATAACTCGGCTAATAAAGAATGTTTTCTCCTTTTAAAATCAACCGCCCAGTGTAATTCTACAAAAAAGAAATTTTTCTTTTCTTTTCTATGAAAAGCGATGTGAATCTGCTTCTTTCTCCAGTATTCTTCTTTCAACCCTCCCAATTCTTTCCTATATCCTAAATTATAAAATATTGCTTCTGCTTTTTGCAGTTTTTCTTCCCTAATTAAAAGGTCTATATCTGTCATTGGCCTCAAGGGGAAAGCGGTGTATATGTCACAAAATAAAGCCATCCCTTTTATAGGCAACAAAGTAACTTCTGACTCTTCAAAGGCCTTTAATATACGCAAAAACTCTTGATAAAGATTCTGGCAGCGGGTTAAGGCATAGTAAAAATTGTTTTCCAAGAAATTCATTATCTTTCCGGGAATAAATTGATTAAAATCTTTTAAAGCAAGATAAGCGAAAGGAACAAGCTCATGATAAATAATAAGATTTTTAAACCTCTCCCACCTGATAGAAGAAAGGTCTAATAAATCTTTAGTTTCTTTGCCGGTGATTTTTTGGGCAATAAACCTGATTAAATCTACTTCAGAATCATTTCCTGACATATCTGAATACCCATAAACCGTCAAATTCTCTTTTAAATTCTAATTTAAGATTTCTATCCAGCCAGCTCTTAACAGATTGTGAATTCTCATCTAAGCTGCCATCTCTTGCCCAATTGCAGCTAACAACCCATAATCTTTTAAACTTAAGGAGACCTACCTTATAAAACGGTATACAGTATTTAGTTTCTACTATTGGCCTCTGCCAGCTTGAATCAGGAAATTGCGGGTCAAAAAAATAATAGAAAGGTCCTAATTTTCTTTCACTGTAAAATATGATAGAAGGAATAACTGAATTATTGGTAAAAGAAATTATATCATCAGAAGCTGCATTGTCTTCTAAAAACTTAACTAGCGGCTTAACGGGCTTTTTTATATAGGTGCCAAGATGATGCACAAGTGACACAGACATTTGGTCTCTATAATATCTGAAATCAGTACAGAGAAGAAAAGGTATTAAGATAACAAAAGATGCTATTCTTGCCGGCGTGTTTAAGAATACCAAGCCTGAACTTAAAATAAGATAAAAATAGGGGCTGAAAATAATTAGACCTCGGTCTAAATAAATAGAAAAAAATACCTTAGAAAAAATAAAAACCGATATAATAGGAATAAAGAGTAAGAATAAACAAAAAAGGAAACCTTCCCTCCATTCCTTTCTCTTATAAAAAGCTGCCAGAGCAAAAATAAAAAATAAGCCTGTAAATACATCAGAAATTAGATATAAGAAAGCAGTCCCATTATAACCTAAAATAAAATTCTCCAACGTAATAATCAAAGATTTCCATTGCGGTTTTGGAATCCAGAATCCTCCCCAAACATAATAAAATTTACTTAAAAACCGGTGTAGGTAGAAACTAAACCCAAAGGCAATAATTAAAAAACCAATTATTTCTTTAAAATCCACTCTCAGCCTTTTGAAGAAAATAAGGTATAAAAACTGGGCAAAAAACAAAAATATGTAAAAATAATTAGTATACATACCGAGCAAAGAAATTAAAACAAAAAATAGCCACAATTTAGTTCTGTCTTCTTTTAGTGCTTTAAATAAAAAATAGCTTGAGGAAAGGCCAAAAAAGAGAACCATACTATAATCTCTTGCTTCCTGGGAATACCACAAATGAAAAGGAGACAATCCCATAAAAATGGTAGCAATAAAGCCTACGGTTTTATTAAAAAGCTCTTTCCCTAAAAGGAAAGCTAAAATCACTGAGAAAAAGCTAAACAGCAAAGAAGGAAAACGCAGGCTGAATTCCGAAAAACCGAATAATTTTGCCCAGAAATGCAAAATTATCCAATAAAGAGGGGCATTCCAGTTAAACCAAGGCGACTTAGCATACTCAACACTATATATTTCATCATACCAAAGCTCATGGAAACCCAGATGATAAAAACGGAAACAAAAAAAGACAAAAAACAGAAATATAACCCAGACTCCCTTTTTTATAGTCCCAGAAGATAAATGTACATAATAACAGTATCGCTGCAAATAAGCACTTATTGCTGCAATTATAGACTGCCGCTTATCTTGTCCTAAAAGGACCGCTTTGCAGCAATTTTTGAAAACAAATTTTACCTTTCTGATAATACCCTCCATCTTTTATAATTTTGCATAATTAGAAATAATTTTATTTTTATATATTGAAAAATAAAACGCCCGGGGAATATTCAAATTGTTTGGCCTCTCAGAAAGAACATCCTTCAGGCTTAAGATAGACTTCTTAATTGCTGTTATATGAAGTTTTTCTCCTTTTTTAAAAATATTATGAACTTCCTTAAGTCCGCCTGAAAAAGGGTAAAATACATCTACACCGTATGCAAGCGCCTCTGCAACACAAATACCAAAGGGTTCTTCGCGCTGGAAAGGAAAAACACATATATCTGATGCCGAATACACAAGACTTACATTTTCTATAAAACCAGTTAAGATTATGTTTCTTAAATCGTATCTTTTTATAAAATCTATAATCTTCCTTTTGTATCTAACATTGCGAGGTGTAGGCGGTGCCACATCACCAGCAATTATAAG
>CAYVYZ010000037.1:0-18094 GCA_964455875.1 uncultured Planctomycetia bacterium
AACCTCTTATCCTCCTCCTCATCCTTACCTCTACGTCTTGTGCCGGCTATGGGACGAGTAACTAATTTACCTCCTTCGCAACGCAAAAGCATCTCAGGAGAAGAACCTACTATCTTGACACCTCTAAAATTCAGATAGTACATATAGGGAGAAGGGTTTAGAAAACGCAAATAGCGATATACAAGGAAGGGATCCTTAGAAAATTGGAGACTGATGCGCTGAGAAAGGACGGCCTGAATAATTTCGCCGTTCTTTATATAGTGTTTAATCTTCTTTACTGCATCTATAAATTGGCTTCTTTTAAAATTAGACGTAACTTTAAGTTTACTTTTGTTAGATAATTTCTCTTTTGTAATATGAAGGGGGAGTAATTTTGCAGGAACAAGAATGTAATCAATAAGTGTTTTTATAATCCCGACTTCTCTTCTGTAGATTTTCTTTAAACCTTTTTTATCCGCTAGAAAGAAAAAAGATAAAACCTCAATCTGTTTTCTTAAGTGGTCAAATATAATGAGAAATTTGGGTAAAATAAAATAAGAATCAAAGCTATTTATTTCTTTAGGTGGCAACTTACCGATGGGCTCATAAAATTTAATTATATCGTAACCCATATAACCTACAAATCCACCAAAAAAGCGTATATATTCTTTAGGCCAAAGCTTAAGCTCACCCATAAGCTTCTTTAATTCACGCAATGGGTCTCTGTGAGTAGTGAATACTGTTTTTTTTTCTTCTTTATTAATGTATATTTTTCTTTCTTTACTCTTAAAAGTAACTAAAGATTGTGCTCCAATAAAAGAAAAACGGGAAATCTTTTCCTCCCCTTCAACTGATTCTAACAAAAAAGATTCTGCCTTAGAAAATTTGACCATACGATAATAAATAGAAACAGGGGTTAAATAATCACAGTAAAACTTACATGAGAAGACAACCAGATTCTTACCAGGAGGGATCTTTCTAAATTCGCTTAAGGATGGTCGTATATTCAACATATTTAATTTTCTATCTTCCTATAAAAACAACTCCTGTTTCCTGTGTGACAAGCAGGACCTATCTGTTCTACTTTGATAAGAAGGGTATCTTTATCGCAATCGTACCATATACTTTTAACTTTCTGAATATTCCCACTAGTTTCTCCCTTCCGCCACAATACTTTTCGAGAGCGGGAATAAAAACATGTCCTTTTTTCCTTAAGAGTAATCTTTAACGAATCTCTGTTCATATACGCTACCATGAGAACTTCACCCGTCTTATAATCCTGTATTACCGCGGGAATAAGCCCCTTTTTATCAAACTTAAGCTGTGGCAACCTCTTTCTCTCTCTACCTCCAGCCCTGTGACTTTGTAACTTCTGACTTGTGGCCTTGCGTCTTGTGACCTTTTTTCTTGTGACTTGTGACTTTGTGACTTTGTGACTTTGTGACTTTGCTTTCATATTCTCACCTCTATCTTTCTCCTTTTCAGGTACCTTTTTATCTGGCCAACACTAAACTGACGATAATGAAATACGGATGCTGCCAAAGCTGCAGTAGCTTTTGTTTTCTTAAACACTTCATAAAAGTGGGAAAGTTTACCTGCCCCTCCTGAGGCAATTACAGGAATATTTACAGCACTACTTATGGTACGCGTTAGTTCTATATCATATCCGTCTTTCGTACCGTCATAATCCATACTTGTTAAAAGAATCTCTCCTGCGCCCAACTTTTCTACCCTTTTTGCCCACCTCACAGCGTCAATCCCTGTAGGAATTCTTCCTCCATTAATATAAACCTCCCAACGCCTAGCCTTACTACTATATGAGAAGGTAACCCTTCTTTTAGCGTCAATAGCTACAACTATACATTGACTGCCAAAAACTCTGCTTGCTTCTTTTATCAACAAAGGATTCTTCACGGCAGCAGTATTAAGAGAAACCTTGTCGGCGCCGGCTAAAAGGAGAGCACGAATATCTTCTATAGTAGATATTCCGCCTCCCACAGTAAATGGCATAAATACTACACTGGATACCTTCTTAACCAGACCAATGGTAGTTTTCCGCTTTTCACTGCTTGCTGTAATATCTAGAAATACAAGTTCATCAGCCCCTTCTTTCTCATAAACAAGAGCATTCTCTACAGCATCTCCGGCGTCACGCAGATTAACAAAATTTACTCCTTTTACTACTCTACCCTTATCAATATCTAGACAAGGAATAATTCTTTTTGCCAGCATAGAAGAAATTATATCATAAGGGGTAAAAAGGGGAAGCATAAAAAACTTATTATATATATGAAACATAAAATAAGAGGAAAATATTTGCTTTATTCTGTCTTATCATTTAAAATAAGTCCTATGAAGAAAGAGATAAAGATAGTAATTGACACCAATATTTTCATCAACCCTGATGCACGGTGTTACTTTGGGAAAACTCCTAAAGAGGCGCTAAATAATTTCCTTGTGCTCTTAGAACACAAACCAGAGATTACCTGTTATATGCCTCCTTCTATATACAATGAGTTAACAAAATTTGTGGGACTATCCCATATATCCAAGAAATCTGTCCTCATAAACAAGAAACCCCCTTCTAAATATGAACTTTCTATTCCTTCTCTCTTATTCTACGAATTTATAGAAGAAATGCGCAACAGAATAAATAAAGGTCTGCGTATAGCAGAAAAACATACCCGCAAAGCACTAAAAGAAAAACACGAAGAGGAAATTATAAAGTCGCTAAGAGAAGAATACAGGATTGCTTTAAGAGAAGGTATTATTGATAGTCGTCAAGACTGTGATTTGCTACTTCTTTCCAAAGAGCTAAAAGCATACCTTGCGACTTCCGATAAAGGACTTATTGACTGGGCCTATAAGCTAGGAGTTAATTGTATTTCAGCCCAAGAGCTCAAAACATTTGTAGAATGAGACGCGCATCTCGTACCGTATCATACACTTGCTCTGCTGGCAGGCAATATTACAGAACACTAAAATCAGGAATCTAGGATCCAGCATCGATAAATATGGAATGAGATATATAATCTTACTTCTGTGTTAATCTGTTTATTTATCTGCGCTAATCTGTATCCGTCAATCCTTAACAATAGAGGTTATTATCTCCCGAATAATATCTTCTATAGTGACGATACCTAATACCTTGTTTCCTCTCATAACTAAAGCCATACTTTCCCTCTTCTTTCTTAAACCAGTGAAAACTTCGTATAACTTTTGACTTTCACCCACACGTACAACAGGGCGAATAAGCGCGTGCCAATCTTTATCATTATAAAAGATATCAAATATATTTATATAGCCGATAATCTTTTTGTTCTTAAAAACAGGATACCGCGTAAATTTATGTTGACGCGCTTTCTTTAAAATAACTGGAAGCTCATCTACATAATCAAAACCTACAATATTCTTTAAAGTTGTAATCACATCTTTGACTTTGGTCTCTTTGAAATCAAAAATATCCTCAATTGCCTCTTTTTCACCCCGGTCTAAGACTCCTGAACTTTCTACTTCCTTAAAAATTGCCCTTATCTCTTCACGAGTTACAAAAAGAGAACGTCTCCTCTTCTTCCCTACAAATATCTTAATAAAAGAACGGCTTATTGACTCTATAGACGACACTAAAGGAAAAAATAGCAATTCAAAAAACTTTATATAAGGGGCCACCAAACAACTAAATTTTTCCCGGTAGTAATTACCAATATTTTTAGGTATAAGTTCGGAAAAGATAACTACAATGGGGGTAAATAAAAATGTAATCCATACATTGCTGTTGATAACACCTAATTTTATCAATAAACTAGTAGCAAGACTTGAGCTTATTACCACAGATATATTTGTTCCCACAAGTGTGGTAGCAAGAAATTTCTCAGGATTAGATACCAGCTGTAGAGCTATTTTTGCTTTTTCATCTCCCTTCTGAATGCGATGTTGTAAACGCACAATATTTGTAGAAATAAATGCAATCTCACTCCCTGAGAAAAAAGCCTGAAGAACAATAAAAACTAAACAACCCATTAAATAAAATACCATTGTAATCATCTCAATTTAATAATGGCACTTAAAAGACGCCGTCGGGTAGCACGCTCTATTAAGAATTCTACCTTGCCAAAAATAAACTTCTCCCCCTCCTGAGGAATTTTCTCCAAATGACTCAAAATGAATCCCGCAAGAGTATCTTCCTCTTCAGGGAGATTAATATTGAGCTCTAAATTTAATGTTTTTATAGGTGTTTTGGCAAAAACTCTATATGTTTTTGGGGCAATCTCTTTAATAACTTCTTGAGGAAATTCATATTCATCATACAGTTCACCAAAAATCTCTTCTACAATATCCTCAAAAGTAACAATGCCCGAAGTCCCCCCATACTCATCCAATACTACAGCTATACGCTCCTCTTTCTTGATAAACTCTGTTAGAATATCATCTATCTTCTTGCTTTCAGGAATAAATATAGGCTCCTTGATAAAAATCTTCCAATCCTTCTCAGTATTTAAAAAAACGTCTTTACTGTATAGAATTCCCTTAATATTATCCATTGACTCTTTATACACAGGAAATTTAGAATGTCTTTCTCTCCTAAGAAACAGTTTTACTTCCTCCGGAGAGCTGTCTATATCAATAGCCCTTACTTCCACTCGAGGAGTCATAATTTGAGCGGCTTTTGTATCTTTAAACTTAAGGACATAGGAAATCATTTCCTCCTCTGCTTCACTTATCGCTCCCTCTTTCCGTCCCAAAGATAGAGCGGTTTTTAACTCCTCTTCTGTAAGAGAAAGATTCTTTTTATGCCTAATAAAAAGTGACGCTAATCCTGTGCTTATCTTTTTAAGAATAAAAATTAAAGGAGAGAATGCAGCTGAAAGAAAACTTATCACAGGGGCACAAATAAGAGAAAAATTCTCAGAAGTATATATCGCTAATGTCTTAGGAAAAATTTCTCCAAAAAACAAAATAACTACTCCTGAAATAAGTATAGAGAAAACCACTCCCTTATCTTTAAATAACCCAACAAATAAAACGGTAGTTAAAGATGTAAGTCCTATATTTACAAGTATATTACTAAAAACAATGGTAGCAAGAAGATGGCTGGGATTTTTTAGAAGACGTTGGATATTCTTTCCTTGAGGAAATTGGTCTTTAAGGCGGCGCAGACGAGACCTCCCTAAAGAAAAAAGAGCGGTTTCAGAAGCAGAAAAGAACGCAGAGAGAACAATAAATAAACCGAATAAAATTCCTATTAACCACATAACTTTCTGTGTGAATAAGAAATATGGCAGGATTCACCATTTCTTTATTATATCCTAATTACCTCTAAGCGCAACACATAAATTGTTTAAACCATCCTTCCTTTTATAACCGTAAGCTGCTGTAAGTTTAAGCTGCAAAGGGACTTCAACACAAATTCACATATATTTATATATCCTCATTTATAGAGGAAGTGTAAATAAAGAAGGGGGTAGATAAATTATCATACATAGTGACTGTTTTTAACTTTCAACTTGTTATAAAGGAAAATATATTTGTCTTGAGGTATGTGTAGAAACTTGCTTACTGCGGGACACTTTACCTTAAAGAGATAAAAAATATCTTTGTTTTCATCGCTAAGAGACTCAAAATTTCCTTGACCCTTGCTTATAACTATATCTGCCTTCCTGTATACCCTTCTAAAAGATGGTGATATCCTATCAAGAAGAATGCCCGGATAACTGCATCCTGAAGAAACAACCTTAGCTACCTTTTGCAAACCAATTCTCTTTGCATCGGATATTACAACATCATTTATAATGGGAGAAGAGCGCGTAGCATAAAATATCTTAACGTGGGGATATATTTCCTTCAATCTCTCCATAAAGAGCATATCAAAGATAGCCTCTCCACAATTGTCTCCAATAATCACAATAATACTCTTTTTCCTAATTCTTCTTTTAAATATCAAAAAATGGTCTATGTAGAGGCGGATGTTCTTAAACTGAGACATTATCCTATCTAAAGATGGCTTCTTACCTGCACCAAAATCAATACTATTAGCAACACAACTCATTTTTGCAGCAAGATACAGGGGTGACCTTGACCTCTTTAGATAACCCTCTATCTGGGGAAACATTTTTAGAAGGAATCTTTCAGTTTTAATCTTTTCTTTCAAAAAAGGGTCCTTTTTATTACTTAACCGCGCAATTGTTTTGTAAATTATTCTGCCAAATACGACAGGAGGATAATTAAAATCGAATTGCAATAGTCTTCTGGTAAGAATCTCATAAAGATACCTCTTCTTCTTTAAAGACAAACCTACCATAGAAGATGTGCTCTCTATCTGACGGAAAAAACAGGGTATACAAAGATAAGAAGTCCTCATAGTTTGTTTATCATACCAATAAACAAGCAAAAATCAATAAAATATATTTTTAATTGTAAAATTGCTGCTATAATTTATATAATGTTCAACCGTATCATCTCTTACTATAATCGCCTTTTTGCCCTGTGGGTTATTCTGGGAGCAGTGGCTGCTTTCTTTTATCCCCATGTTTTCTTGCCTCTAAAAGGCTATATGGAGCTGTTCTTTGCTTTTACAATGTTTGGCATTGGCATGGTACTCAACCTTAAAGATTTTGAAAACATCTTCAACAACCTATGGGTTGTAGCTATTGGGGTAGCCAGCCAGTTTACCATTATGCCGCTATTTGCCTTTACCATTTCCCACCTATTTCGCCTACCTAAAGAATTTTCTCTGGGATTAATCCTGACAGGGTCTGCTCCTGGAGCAATGGCAAGTAATGTACTAAGTTACTTAGCAAAGGCAGACGTAGCATATTCAGTATCTTTGACTACTTCTTCTACTCTCCTTGCACCTCTTTTTACCCCCTCACTAACCCTTCTTCTTGCCCATACCCTCTTTAAAATACCCTTTTGGGCAATGTTTTTAAGTGTAGTGAAGATGGTAGTAATCCCTTTGTTCTTGGGATTTATCATAAAACGCATATTAAAAAACAATTTAGATCGTTTTATATCTATTTTTCCTGCCATATCTACGACTTTTATTGTCTTTATCTGTTCACTTGTTGTAGCTTTGAACAAAAATTACATTATAAATATGAGCCCTATTATTTTTCTTGCTGTCTTAACTCTTAATATAGGGGGACTAGTGGGAGGTTATTTGGTAGGAAAAATATCTAATTTTGACCTCTTAAAAAAACGCGCCCTTTCCATTGAGATAGGCATGCAAAACGCTGGCTTAGGAAGTGTGCTTGCACTAAAACACTTTAACGAGCATGTGGCTCTACCAGCAGTAATCTTTGTATTTGTGTGTATATTCACTGCTTCTTTTCTTGTGCAGGTGTGGTCTAAAAGTTCTTTGTCCCGATAAGACAGCTTAAAATATTATATGGTGTTGTCAAAGAAAGTGTTATATGGTATAAATATATTTCCTAACGAAGGATTAAAAAATTATCTTAATAAGTAAATTTGCCTAACTGAAAGGAGACATATGGGCAAGTTAAAAAAAGAAATGAAAAAAATTCATGCTAGAAAGATAAGAAAAGCAAAAGAGCAACTTAAGTCTTATCGCGAAGGAAAAATAAGTTACGAACAGTTGAATAAACTGGCAAAAAAATTTCTTAGAAAAGCGCAGAATAAGAGCAACAAAGAAACTTAAAACCTTTGAACAGATTGAGTCTATTCGAGGCTATAGTGTTTTTTCACATACTTTTTTATATGCCAACGGCAGTGTAATCCTTTAGGAAACACGGCCAAGTCACCTTTTTCTATCTTTATTCTTCTACCATCAACAAGTTCTACTTCCGCTTCTCCTTCAAGAAAGTAGCATGTCTCTTTACTCTCGTAATACCAGCTGAAACTACTCTCTTCCTTCTCCCATATCGGCCAATTCTTAACTCCTAATCTCTCCAATTCTTCCTGTGTAGGTTTTTTTACTTCAATATCCATTGATAGCCTCCTTCTTATATCTTCAACGACTTTATTATTCTTACAGCCTTATTATAATCTTTTCTTTCCACTAATAATTTCACTCTGTTAATAAACCCCAAGTTAGGATAATACCCTCCGCAGTCATCGGCTGCCAATACGGTATATATTTTATTGTGTTTAAGTATCTCTCTTACAAACTCTGCCTGATAACGGTAACGAAATTCTTCTGCTACAACCAAATCATTTCTTTGCTTATCTTCCCCCATAAGAACTGTTCTATTAGATATATACATTACCACACTAATATTTTATAGACAAGCGTTATCTGATTGAAAAACGTCTTTTAACTTTCAGTAGCAAAACTAAACTCTCTACTTTGCCTAACAGCCCATCTCTACTATAAACATAACCTTTTTACACCTTTATTTTTTGCATTTTGATTTCTTGCTAAGAGATGGTATAATTTAGAAATATTTTTTATGGCGGCGTAGCTCAGTCTGGCAGAGCAAACGGCTCATACCCGTTATGTCGGTGGTTCAAGTCCACTCGCCGCCATTTTTATTTTCCTCTATGCAAAAATACAAAAAAACACTTTTTTTTATTACTCTGTTTATCTGTGGCTGCGCTTATATAAGTTACGTAAAGGACCCTTTTGTTGACATACCAAATTTTCATAAGGTAAACGACAGTCTCTACAGAGGCGGACAGCCTACTAAAAAAGGCCTTAAAAAGCTAAACTCCCTGGGGATAAAGACTGTGGTGAGCCTTAAAGGCAGAAACAAAGCGACTCAGGAAGAACAGAAAACATTGCTGGCTATGGGAATGCAGTATTATAATATTCCCTTAAGTGTTTATGCCCAGCCTGATGATAAGGATGTAATACAATTCCTGGAAATAGTACTTAAAAAAAGCAACCAGCCTGTATTTGTACATTGTGAAAGCGGCAGAGACCGCACAGGAGCAATGATTGCCCTCTACAGGGTGGTGGTAGAAGGATATAGCATAAAAGAGGCATATAAAGAAGCTAAACGCCTTGGATTCTGGCCTTACCGGGGAAAAGCAGAGCTGAAAAAATTCATCCACCAGATAAAAGACAAAAAAACATATTTTGAGAAGGCAAAGGAGATTATCGATGGCCAAAAATAAAAAAATTATTTTCGTCTGTGTTCTTTTTATCATTTCCTCACCCCTAAACGTCTACTCCTACTCTGCAAGACACCATCTTATAAACATGTCAAAAAGCCTTATGGAAACTGCTTTTTCTCCTTTCTATGGTGCTTTTATTCAAGGCCCAAAAAACATAAAAGAAGCCTATTACTATGAGGTCTGGGGAAGAGAAAAAAGAGAGAAGCGGGGGCTTTTGCGGTATAAATTATTTGCTATTTGGAGAGCATTTGGCGAAGAAACAAAAGGTATAGTCGACGGTATTGTAAATAGCGTAAAAGCAGGCGGGAAATTTCTTAAAGAATTGGTATCTATTTTCTTTAGCGATTAAAATTTCTCAGAAAACAAGCCATTTCATGCGTTATTCTTCCCCCTCCCATTGTTGATTTTAAAAACTATTTATGTTAAATATAAACTGGGGGATAATAAAATGGATAAAAAACCATTAATAATATCCTTTATTATAATCTTTTCTTTTAGCTGTCCTCTTTATCCTCAAACCCAAAACGATAATATCAATGAACGGAAAGCAAAGATAACAAGTATTCTTGATAAAACACAAAAGCTTCGTAGCCGACAGAAAAGAAAAAGCATGCTTGAATGGATAAATTCAAAAGCCTACGCCGCCAGTATTGACAGGAAAACTGAAAAGAAAATACTAAGAAGAAAGTGGAAAAAAATACTGGGCATAGATGTATTTTACCCTTACTTTAAAGCTAAAGAGATAGAAAAGTGGGTTAAAGACAAAGCGAGCATAAAGGTTTTTAAGATAAAAGGTAGGCCAGAGTTTAAAGAAGACCACATAAAATATATATTTAAAATAAAGTTCTAGGAATAAAATCTATCCCTTTATTATAGTCCAAAGCAACACCACAATGATAAGGGAAGATATGATATAAAAATCATTAAAATAGAGAAAATCCCTTATGCGCTCAGTTAAAGAAGCTTTTTCTTTGTGAATATTGAACTTCTTTTGGATTTCTCTTCTTAACCCAACAATATCTTCTTTCTTAAACCTTAAAAACTCCCCTGCTACTTTAAAATGAGGAATTTTATTGGCCTGAGTTAACTCAATAACATCTTTCTCTGAAATATCTAATATCTTGGAAACCTCTCTTGTAGTTAAAAGCTTTTCTCCCATTTTTTAATCCTCTCAATGATATAAAGAATTACTAACGATTATGCCCTATCCAAGCTTCTACTTCTTTTCTGTCAAACAGCAAACGGTCATTATCCTTCTCTACAGGAATCTTGCCACTATTAACCCACTCCATAATTTTATCTTCTTCAATAGATAGATAATCGGATAGTTCAGAAAGGTTCAACTTATCTCCTTGCATTCTGCACTTCCCATTTAAGACTGCTCCTTCTTCAATAGAAATACGCACTGTTTCAATATCAGCATTCACATTAGCAGAGGAAGTCAAAGCCAAAAGGCCTGTAGCTCTTATCTTGCCTTTAACGTATCCTGAAATCACAATATTCTCTCCCTCAATATCAGCTAATACCGTGGCATTATTCCCAATAGTAAGTACCCCTTTTGTTTTCAAGTTTCCTTCAAAGCGGCCATTAATTCTTAAATTCACCGGGTCTGAGAAAACAAGGCTTCCCTGCATAGTAGCATTTACATCAAGCACCTTTTCTTCTTCCCTACGCCTTGCCATTATTATTCACCCCCTTTAATATTATACTACATCAATAAATAAAATTACCTATCTAACTTACTTTCAGCTTTCTTCAATAAAGAAAGAGCAAGGAAAACAATAACCGTCGAAAATATTGCTGCCATAAAATAGCCACAACCCACTGCTAACCCAATAGCAGCGCTTACCCATACACTGGCAGCTGTAGTAAGACCTCGGCTTCTTTCAGCACTTCTGATAATGGCTCCTGCCCCCAAGAATCCAATCCCCGTAACAACACCAGCAGCAATACGTGCAGGGTCAATTGAGGCTTGTCCTTTATAGATGTGGTAGACATAAATAGAAACCAGCATAATCAAGGAAGAGCCAACACAAACAAGTATATGCGTTCTTAAACCTGCGCTTCTTCCTTTTGCTTCCCGCTCAAGACCAATAATGCTTCCCAGAACAAAAGCCAATATAAGCCTTATAATTGTATCAAAAGCCCCCAGCATCATTATTAATCATTTAATTAGAATATACTTTTATCCCTATATCACTCTTTCTTCTCTTTATATTATATAGATAATAACTCAATCCTGCAACTGTTGCTGCATTGTCTGAAGAAAGATTAATAGGAGAAAGAAAAAGCTTAAATTTATTCTCAACCGCTGCTTTCTTTAATAGTTTTCTTAAACGACGATTAGCAACTACCCCTCCTCCAGCAACAACTGTTTTAGCCTTATATTTTTTTGTAGCTAGAGTTACTTTGTCTACAATATTTTTTACTATACTCTCCTGAAAAGAAGAAAGTAATCTTACAATGGATTTCTTTGATAACTTTTTATCTTTTTCCAGTTCTATCTTTTTATATACAAGAGCTGTCTTTATACCACTAAAACTGAAATCTAATCCTAAATCAGCGCATTTAAATTTAAAATCGTCCTTGTATTCCTCTTTAAATAGCCTGTCAATATACACTCCGCCCGGATATCCTAGACCAAATGCTCTTGCAACTTTATCAAACACTTCTCCTGCCGCATCATCTCGAGTTTTCCCAATACACCTTATGTTGTCAAAATCAGATACGAAAAATAACTCTGTATGACCCCCAGAAACAACAAGTCCTATAAAAGGGAAGGGAAATTTTATACTATTATCCAAGAAAGGGGCATAAAGATGAGCATATAGATGGTTAACTCCTATTAAAGGCTTCTTCAATGATAAAGACAGTGCCTTTGCAAAATTGGCACCTACCACTAATGCTCCTATAAGTCCCGGCCCTTGCGTGAACCCTATAACACCTATATCTTTTACATTTATATTTGCCTCCTCAATGGCCAACTGGAAAACTCTATCGATAAACTTAAGATGATTACGGGTAGCTATCTCGGGAACAATACCACCATAAGGCTTATGCAAAGATAAGGAAGAAACAGTTATATTGGCAAGTATCTTCCGCTTACTAACAATAGCACAACAAGTATCGTCGCAGGAGCTTTCTATGCCCAAAGCATACATGCTACTTACCTGAACCGGAATCAGACTTAAGAACTAACAAACCTCTAATCAGATCTAAGGCTCTTAGTATCTGATAATCTTTTTTGTAATCAAACTCTTTCTTGTCTTTCTTAAGCTCTTCAAAAATATCTTCTTTTTTATTACTATTATCTACTTTCTCTTTAGTCACAATAATATCTGGCTTTATCCCTTTCTCATGAATACTATGTCCTAAAGGAGTATAATATTTAGCTGTTGTAAGTCTTATTGCAGAACCGTCAGAGAGAGGAAGTACCGTCTGGACAGATGCCTTTCCAAAGCTTTTCTCTCCCAAAAGAATTGCCCGTTTATTTTCACGTAAAGCGGCTGCCACGATTTCACTTCCTGAAGCACTGCCTCTATTTATCATCACCACCATAGGAATATCTAAATATTTTACACTGGCAGGCAAAGACTTATATTCTATTCTCTTGCCACTTCTCGGCTTAGTATAAACAATAAGCCTCTCATCCTCTAAAAACCTACTTGCCACTTCAACAGCAGAATGAAGCAAACCTCCGGGATTATTCCTTAAGTCCAAGATTAATGCTCTCATTCCTTGCTTACTAAGCTTCTTTAAAGCCTTATCTAAATCTTTGGCGGTGTTTTCTCTAAACTCTGTAAGACGGATATATCCTACTCCATCTTCTAAGATAAGAGCTCTCTTTATATCTTTTATTTTGATTATTCCCCTTGTAACTGTTATATCCTCAATCTTTCTATCTTTCTCTCTTAAAACGGTAAGGGTAACTTTTGTTCCCGGTCTTCCCCTTAGTTTTTTTACAGCTTCGTTAAGGGTAATTCCTTTGGTAAGCTTCCCATCTATCTTAACAATAATATCCCCTGCTTTAAGGCCCGCTCGCCAAGCAGGTGTATCTTCAATGGGAGATACTATAGTTAAAAGCCCTTCCTTTATGGTAATCTCGATTCCTAACCCTCCAAATTTCCCTTCCGTCTCGACAAGAAGCTCTCGATATTCATCAGGGTCAAGAAACTGGCTGTAAGAATCTAAGGAGAAAAGCAAGCCACTTATCGCACCATAGATAACATCTTTGGGAGAAAGTTCTTCCACATATTTATTCTGTATTACTGCTAATGCCTCTCCAAAAAGATCTAATTTTCTGTAGATATCATCTTTATTTGGCTTTTCTGAATTTGCTTCTTTAGAGAATGCGCTTGATATGAAGAAAGAGAGAGTTATTCCTATAAGAACTACAACAAAAAATCTTTTTTTCATTTTACCTCCTTTCTATAAATCAATTCTTTTTCAAAGTGCGCTCTATTAACTCTTTTACTACCTTAGGATTAGCTTTCCCTTTCGTTTTACGCATTACCTGGCCAACTATAAACATTACTGCCTGCTGTTTACCTGCCAAATAATCATTTACTGCCTTAGGATTGTCTTTGATAGCCTCTTCTACAAAAGATGCAAGCTCATCTTCTCCTGAAACCTGAGATAAACCTTCCTTCTCAATAATTTTATCCACATCTTCATTATTTTCAATTATACAAGACAACACTTTCTTTGCTGCCAGATTATTTAATTTACCTTCTCTAAAGTATTTTACCACTCGGGAAAAATTATAGGGTGTAATTTTAACACCCTTTAAGCCTGTTTGCATTGAATTCACTAGCTCTAAGAAAGGACCTAACAGCCAATTAGCAGTACTTTGGGGATGAGAAATTTCCTTATTTGCCTCCTCAAAGAAATTGGCCAAAAATGGCTCAGATATTAATACATCCACCTCTTTTTCACTTAAACCGTACTCTCTAATAAACCTTTCCCTTTTGGCAATAGGAAGTTCCCCAATATATTTCTTCTCTTTATCTATCATACTCTCCTCTATAACAAAGTCTCCTAAATCAGGCTCGGGAAAATACCTATAATCGTGAGCTTCTTCTTTTGTGCGCATAACAAAGGTCTTCTGCTTACCCTCATCCCATAGCCGTGTTTCTTGAAATATAGCTCTATTTTCCTTTAGGCAATTCATTTGTCTTTTAGCCTCGTAGGCGAGGGCATCTCTTACTCCTCTAAAAGAATTCATATTCTTCAGCTCTACTTTTGTACCTAAGGACTTTGTCCCTTTCTCTCTTATCGATATGTTGGCATCGCATCGCAAGAACCCTTTCTCCATATCACAACTAGAAGCCCCAATATACTGCAATGTAAGCTTAAGATAATTGAGGTAGCTAAATGCCTCCTGGGGGCTATTAATATCAGGATGGGTGACTATTTCTAAAAGAGGTATGCCAGTACGGTTAAAATCAACCAAGGAATATTTTTCCTTATGAATAAGTTTCCCCGCATCTTCTTCCAAATGAACACGCTTTATACCTACTCTTTTAGACGAAGGTAAAACCAAAAACCCTTCTTCTCCTAAAGGTAAAGCGTATTGAGAAATCTGATAATTCTTTGGCAAATCAGGATAAAAATAGTTTTTGCGCTCAAAATATATCCTTTTATTTATTTTGCAATTCAAAGCACAGGCAACCCTTACTGCTAATTCCAGGGCTTTTCTGTTAAGAACAGGTAAAACCCCAGGATAACCACAACACACAGGACAAATATTTGTATTAGGGGGGCTTTCAAAGTTCGTAGAACAACTACAGAATATCTTTGATTCGGTAGCAAGTTGAACATGAACCTCTAATCCTATAACAACTTCATACTCCATGTCACTCCACAAACAAAGATGGAATCCTTTTGTGATAATCGGTTATCTTTTGAAAAGTAAACCCCACCCTTACAAGCACTTCTTCATCAAAAGCCTTTCCGATAAGCTGAGCTCCAATGGGCAAATTATCATCGGTAAACCCACAAGGAAAAGATACAGCACAGACTCCTGCAAGATTAGCAGAAATTGTATAAATATCAGATAAATACATACTCAAAGGGTCTTGTGTTCTTTCGCCTAATTTAAAAGCTGGCGTAGGAGATGTGGGGGTTAGAATTACATCGACAGAAGAAAAAGCGTTTTCAAAATCTTTCTTAATCAAGGTTCTTACTTTTGATGCTTTCATATAATAGGCTTCATAATACCCACTGGATAAACTATAAGTTCCAATAAGGATTCTTCGCTTTGCCTCTTGTCCAAACCCTTCCTTACGCGTATTCTTATATAATGATATTAAATCTTTCTCTTCCTTACGCAAGCCATATTTTATTCCATCAAAACGCTCCAGATTAGAACTTGCCTCAGAAGGGGCAATGATATAATAAGTAGCTACCGCATATTCAGTATGAGGCAAAGATATCTCTACAATTCTTGCCCCTTCTTTCTCAAGTAACTCTGCTACTTCCTTAACCTTCTTCTCTACTCTTTGGTCTAACCCTCTTGAGAAATACTCCCGGGGCAGACCAATACGCAAACCTTTAACATTTTTTACTAAAGATCTGGTAAAATCAGGGATATCTTTCTTAGAAGTAGTAGAATCATACTCATCAAAGCCGCACAAGATATTGAGTAAATGGGCGCAATCAACAAAATTGGTAGTAATTGGCCCTATCTGGTCAAGGCTTGAACCAAAAGCTATCAACCCAAAACGGGAAATCCTCCCATAAGTAGGTTTAAGCCCCACCACCCCACAAAAAGAAGCGGGCTGACGTATAGAACCTCCTGTATCAGAACCTAATGCAAAAGGGACAAGACGGGCTGCTACTGCTGCCGCAGAACCTCCGCTGGAACCGCCCGGCACACAATTAGTATTCCACGGGTTGCGCGTAGGCCCATAACATGAATTCTCTGTCGAAGAACCAAAAGCAAACTCATCCATGTTAGTTGTTCCCACAATTAAGAGACCGCTTCTCTTTAAACGTTTTATTACAGTAGCATCATAAACGCAAGTGTGAGAATTAAGGATACGCGAAGCACAAGTTATTCTCTTACCCTTAATACAAATATTGTCTTTAATAGCAATGGGGACACCTTTAAGTGGCGAGTCTCCTTCTTCTTTTACTGGCCTCGAATATACCTCTACAAAGCTTCTTATGTATTTATCTATCTGCTTGACTCTGCTATTAAAAAAAGAAAAGACCTCTTCTTCAGATATCCTATTCTCTTTTATCTGCTGGGCAATCTCGCATCCGCTTAAATTTGCAAGATTCTTATTCATTCAATTACCTTGGGGACCCTAAAATGATTATTTTCCTGGGAGGGAGCGTTTTTTAATATATCGGTAAAATAACTCTTCTTCTCTGCTTTATCCTGACGAAAAATATTTACCTCACTAAAACACCCTCTTGTGGGAAAAATACCGTCTACACTAAGCTCTTTAAGCTTATCTATGTAATCAATAATCTTAGATAATTCATAAGTTAATTGCTCTTTTTCTTTTTCGTCAATATTAATGCGTGCTAAATGTGCAACGTATTCAACTGTTCTTTTATCAACCATATTGTTAAATATTATTGTTCTAAAGCGGAGATTTCTTTTAAGGCTTTTTTAATCTCGCTTTGAGGATAAGCATAATTTTTCAACTTTTTGTCAAGAAAGTTATCGTAAGCAGAAAGGTCAAAATATCCATGGCCACTGAAATTAACTACTATACAACATGGCTTACGTACATTTTTAGCAATGTCCACTACGGCTTTAATTGCATGGGCTGTTTCAGGTGCGGGGACAATTCCTTCTGTTTTAGCAAAGATAACCGCCGCTTTAAACACTTCCAGCTGATGATAGGCTCTTGCTTCGATAATCTTTTTACTATGAAGAAGACTCACTAAAGGAGCACAGCCATGATACCGAAGACCTCCTGCATGAACAGGCGGGGGAACAAAGGTATGACCTAACGTAAACATCTTTAAAAGTGGAGTAAGCTGTGCTGTATCTCCAAAATCGTAGTGAAAAGAACCACGTGTTAATGACGGACATGCTGTAGGTTCAACAGCAATTATCCTAATATTTTTCCCTTTAAGTTTATCTTTTACAAAAGGAAAGCAAAAACCAGCGAAATTACTTCCACCACCAACACAACCAACTAAATAATCGGGACTATCCTTAACAACCTTAAGCTGCTTCTTAACTTCCTGGCCGATAATTGTCTGATGCAAAATAACATGGTTTAAAACACTTCCTAAAGAATATTTGGCATCGTTATTGGTAGCAGCATCCTCAACTGCTTCTGAAATAGCTATACCTAGACTACCATAGGAATTAGGATGTCTCTTCAAAATGGCTCTTCCTGATTTTGTGAGTCTTGAAGGTGATGGTATTACTTCTGAGCCCCAAACTCTCATCAATGATTTCCTGAAAGGCTTCTGTTCATAACTTACTCTTACCATATATACCCGACACTTAATACCAAATATGTTGCAGGCGAAACTTAGAGCACTTCCCCATTGTCCAGCGCCGGTCTCTGTGGTAATACGTCTAACTCCCTCCTTTTTATTATAATACGCTTGAGCAACGGCCGTGTTGGCTTTATGACTGCCTGTAGGAGATACACTTTCATCCTTATAGTAAATCCTTGCCTTTGTTTTTAAAAATTTCTCCAGTCTTCTTGCGCGACGTAAAGGCGTCGGACGCCATATCCTGTATATCTGCAATACCTCATTGGGAATATCAATCCACCTCTTTAAACTTATTTCCTGCTCAATTAAGGCAAGAGGAAAAATGGGTGCTAAATCCTCCTTGCCAAGGGGTTTTTTTGTAGCAGGGTGAACTGGTGGATATAAAGGAAAAGGTAAATCAGCCTGTATGTTATACCAAGCTTTAGGAATATCTTTTTCTGTAAGAATAATTTTTAACTTATCCATTAGATTTTAATTATATCTTAAAACAAAGATAATGCAACATAAAATTTTATGAAATGTCAAGCCAATTTAAAAATGTCCGCTTTTTACCAAAATAAAAATGTCCGGTTTT
>CAYVYZ010000038.1:0-17447 GCA_964455875.1 uncultured Planctomycetia bacterium
TTACTTTGGGGAGATGAATAACGGCATTGGCTAATTTCTGCGCCTCATAATCCCCTTCGTTAACAATAGCTAAAACTTTCCCTTTTCTTGCTTTTATCTCTTGGATGTTAGAAATGATTTTCGAATATAACTCATCGTATGGCGCAATACATACAACCGCCCGGTACTCATCGATAAGAGCGATGGGACCGTGCTTCATCTCACCAGCAGGATACCCTTCAGCAGGAATATATGATATTTCCTTCAGCTTTAATGCTCCTTCCAAAGCAGAAGGATAGTTTATCCCGCGACCTAAGAATAAAAAACATCCAAAACGGGAAAACTGCTTAGCTATTTTTTTTATCTGAGGAGTTTTTCGAAGAATGCTCTCTTGATAGTTGCTAACTGTTTTAAGCTCTCTAAGAAAATACTTGAATCTACTCAGTGATATGTCTCTGCGTAAGCGTGCAAGATAAAGCGCAAAAAGCATTAGGGAAAAAACCTGGGCAGTGTATGCTTTAGTAGAGGCAACACCGATTTCAGGGCCTCCAAAAGTATAAATAAGGCTGTTGCTTTCTTTGGTAAGAGTTGAACCCAAAACATTACATATACCTAAAATGTGCGCTCCTTGTTCTTTTGCTCTGCGCACAGCAGCTAGTGTATCAGCTGTTTCTCCTGATTGAGATATAGCTAAAACTAAACTTTTCTTGTCCAAATGTATTCTTCTATATCGCGCCTCTGAGGAAACATCTATCTCTGTATCTACGGTGGAAACCTTTTCTAAAAAATACTTGGCAACATATCCTGCATGATAGGCAGTGCCACAAGCAAAAATATGAATCTTTTGTAAAGACTTAAGAGCTTTTGCTGGAAGAATAAGGTTTTTAAAAACAATCTCGTTGCCTTTCACATATGAGGTGATCAAACGGCGCATAACAGAGGGTTGTTCGAATATCTCCTTTAGCATAAAATGAGCATAACGTTTTTTGGAAATGTGCGCGGAAGAGATATTTATTGTTTCTACTAACGGCTTTATTTTTCTGCCTTTAAAACTGAGTATTTCTACGCTATCCTTCTTAACAATCCCCATCCATCCATCTGCTAAATTGATTATCCTCCTGGTGAACCCTGCGATTGCAGGTATATCCGAAGCCAAAATAAACCCCTCAGGCGTTTTTCCTAATACAAGGGGGGAGTCTTTCTTGGCAAAAAAAATCGCTTCCTCTTTTGGATAAATAGCCGCAAGGGCGAAGCTACCTTCTAAAATACCTACTGTCTTGCGCAAGGCATCTAAAAAATTACCTGAGTGTGCATAATCTTCTAAAAGGTGCGCTACCACCTCTGTATCTGTCTGGGAAACAAATCTGTGGCCTTTTCTTTGTAGTCTACTTTTTAACTCCTGGTAATTCTCAATTATACCATTATGAACCACAAATATATTCCTACTACAATCATAGTGAGGGTGAGCATTATACTGATTGGGAACACCGTGCGTTGCCCAACGCGTGTGAGCAATTCCTACAGAGAACTTGCAATTATCTTTTAGCAGCCCCTGAAGGCGTACGATTTTCCCCCGGACCTTTTTAAAAAACACCCTGTCCTCTCTTAAAACAGCGACGCCGCAGGAATCATACCCTCTATATTCTAACCGTTTTAAAATATCTACTAAAAACCTTATGTCTTTTTCCTTACCAATATATCCTGCAATACCACACATTGTGTTAAGAAAAGTTATGGAGAATTTTTTTATTAGTAAAGTACCAAATTAATATCCCTGGATAGATTATCCGAAAGAAAGTATACCTAACAATAGGCGGTTGTAATATGGTCAAGATAAATAGTACTAATACATAAATAGAGGCAAAATATATGGTAAATTTGCGCCCCCACTGTTTTCTCTTTATAACCCCTACACCGCTAATAACATACAAAAAGCAAATTACCATTTGGATAAGGGTTGCTGTCTTCACTGTTGTGTAAGTAAAAGTTGCTTCTATTCCTCTACTTTTAATTAACTCTGTAATTGTTTCAAACAGTTGGGGTTTAATGGTAAGAGAAACATACAAAAGCAAATTCGCTAAAAGCAGTATGCCAAACCATCCTATGTTTATTGCCCCTAATATAAAGATGCCCCGTGCTACTTGGGATTGCTGTGGAGACGTGCCTTCCATTGTACTTTTGTTATAAAAATAAAAACGACCCCAGCCGGATTTGAACCGGCGCCGTGGGCTCGAAAGGCCCATGTCCTAACCGGGCTAGACGATGGGGTCGATGTTTACCAATTATAAAAAGAAGCAGGGCGTTAGTCAACCCCTTAAATTTTCACAACGTCAGCTTTCTGGGACAATTCGTGTTGCCGAAGAAAGATTATCTCCCTTATCAAGGGAGATAATCTTTACCCCTTGGGTTGATCGTCCTGTCTTGCGAATATCTCTGACACGAACTCGGATAAGGATGCCTTTTTGAGTTATGCACATAACCTCGTCTTCTTCAGAAACAAAACCTATCCCTTTTGCGGCTCCTATTTTAGAAGAAAGTTTAAGATTTATGATACCTTTGCCAGCGCGCGACTGAAGACGGTATTCCTCCACATCTGTCCGCTTAGCAAAACCGTTCTCTGTAACAGTAAGTATAGAAAATTCTCCTTTTTTAAGCCCCCCTCTTAACAGAACCATACCAATAACTTCATCGTTCTTAGAAAGGTTTATGCCTTTTACCCCCTGGGACTGTCGTCCTGTAGGACGTACTTCGTTTACTGAAAATCTTATGGAGAATCCTTGTTTTGTTGCTAACATAACTTCGTCATTTTCTCTGCATAATGCAGCTCCTATTAATTCGTCATCTTTAACAAGGGTTAAAGCGTAGATTCCGCTTTTTCTCATATTAGAAAACAACCCAAGATTTACTTTTTTAACTAACCCTTTTTTGGTAGCCATAAATATGAAACTATCCTCCTTAAATTCTTTTATGGCTAAAATGGCACTTAAACGTTCTTTAGAGGAAAGGTTCAACAAATTAACAATTGCTCTGCCCCTAGAAGACCGCGAACCTAAAGGAATCTCGTAGGTTTTTAAATTGTACACCTTGCCAGTGTTGGTAAAAATTAAAAGGATATCTTTGCTTGAAGCCACAAAAAGATGTTCTACAAAATCTTCTTCTTTAGGAGATATGGCTGTAATACCTCGCCCCCCTCTGCCCTGGCGGCGATAAGCACTTGCTGGTTGACGTTTTATATAACCTGAACCTGTAACAGTTACTACCATATCCTCTTCTACAATCAGATCTTCTATCTCAATTTCTTCTTTCTGGGCAACAATCTCTGTCCGACGAGCATCGGCAAACTTTTTCTTTAATTCACCCAACTCTTCCTTAATGAGAGTCTCTTGTTTTTTTTCTGAAGCAAGAATGGATTTAAAATACTCTATGCGTTTTATAAGTTCCAAGTATTCTTGGTCTATTTTTTTTCTCTCCAGAGCGCATAGCCTCTGCAATTGCATCTCTAATATGCTTTGCGCTTGTACTTCGGTAAGAGAAAATTTTTTCATAAGACCCTGCTTTGCCTCTTGAGGGGTCTTTGACTTCTTAATAAGCTCCACCACCTTATCTAAAAACTTTAACGCTATTTTTAGTCCTTCTAAAATATGCGCGCGATGCTGTGCTTTTTTTAACTCGTGTTTTGTTCTTCTTACAATAATTTCCTTACGAAAATTTATATGGTGAAAGAGTATCTCTTTAAGGTTTAGTATTTGAGGGCGGCGATTAACAAGGGCTAAAAAAATAATTCCAAACGTTGTTTCTAAATATGTATGTTTGTAGAGTTGGTTAAGTGTTATTTCGGGTTGAGCATCTCTTTTTAATTCTACCACAATCCTAATACCGTCTTTGTCAGACTCGTCGCGTAAATCGCTAATACCTTCTATCTTTTTCTCATTAATCAAACGGGCAATCGACTCAATAAGATTAGCCTTGTTTAGTTGGTAAGGAATCTCTGTAATAACTATCTGCGCCTTCCCTTTCTCCCGTTCAATTGTAGCTTTTGCACGAAGCGTAAGCTTCCCCTTGCCTTCTTTATATGCTTTTAGCACTTCTGCTTTTCCGCATATAATACCCCCTGTAGGGAAATCCGGCCCTTTAATAATTTTATGCAATTCTTTGATAGAAGCTTGGGGGTGATCTAAAAGATAAATTATGCTATCGCACACCTCTCTTAAATTGTGGGGTGGAATATTTGTCGCCATGCCCACAGCAATACCACTTGCTCCATTAAGCAACAAATTGGGGATAACTGCTGGCAGAACTTCTGGTTCTGTTAAAGAACCATCAAAATTAGGGAAAAAATTAACCGTGTCTTTGTCAATATCTTGCAATAAATAGTCGCTTATATACGTAAGGCGCGCCTCGGTATATCTCATTGCTGCTGGAGGATCTCCATCAATAGAACCAAAATTGCCCTGGGCATCAATCAAAGGGTAACGCAAAGAAAAATCTTGCCCCATTCGTACTAGAGCATCGTAAACGGCTGTGTCCCCGTGAGGATGGAATTTACCTAATGTTTCTCCAACAATACGAGCACACTTTTTATGTGGTTGATTACGTCTTAAATGGAGTTCGTGCATAGCGTATAGAATTCTGCGCTGTACAGGCTTTAATCCATCCCGAATATCCGGAAGAGCTCTACCTACAATCACACTCATTGCATACGAAAGGTAAGATTCCTTCATCTCTTCCTCTAAATAACGGGGGGTGATTTTTTCTTGAATACTTAAATCTTTCATCCTACTTTCCTTTTACACGTCTAAATTCTTCACCTCATGAGCATGCATTTGAATAAACTCTTTCCTAGGCTCTGGTTTTTCTCCCATAAGAAGTGTAAAAATATTGTCCGCCTCAACAGCATCCTCTAAAGTTACTCGAATCAAGCTACGTTTCTCGGGAGACATAGTACTTTCCCAAAGCTGAGAAGGATTCATCTCGCCTAACCCTTTATAGCGCTGAACATGCATCCCTTTAGTCGCTTCTTTTTTTACCTCGGAAAGGACATCTTTTAAGCCTTTCACCTTGGTTTCTTCTTTACCGTCATTATTGAAAATGATAAACTGTGGTTTTTCTGATACAAAATAACCCTTAAGGGAAACCCCTAATTTATTTAATCCTTCCTCTATTTCTTGAATGCGGTGTGACTCGAAAAGCTCTACAACATTTAACTCTTCTGCGTCTCCATAGGAAGCTAATTCTTCCTCGTCAAAAGCAAATACGTTCTGATTGTGAATGCTTATCTTATAGAGAGGGAACATCTGCTTTTTGCTACGCATTACTTTTAAGTAATCTGATACATACACTCCTTTTCTTTCTAACGTAAGGGCTAATTTTTCAAATTCTATAAGATAATCCACTAATCTTTCTAGTTCTTTTTGCGAAAAAACATATTTTTTCTTCTTCTCTGCTTTAACGAGCTTAATATCCTTGGTCCCCAATTTAAGAATTATTGTGTTCATCTCCTTTTCTGTGTGAATATACTCTTCAATCTCTTTTCGTTTGATACGGTATAAAGGGGGCTGAGCAATATAGACATATCCCTCCTCTACCAATTGAGGAAATTGACGATAAAAAAATGTTAAAAGAAGAGTGCGTATATGAGAACCATCTACATCTGCATCTGCCATAATAATTATTTTATGATAACGCAGTTTGCTAATATCGAAATCCTCACCAATACCTGTACCCAAAGCAGAAATAATTGTTTTAATCTCCTCATTATTCAATACCTTATCTAATCTTGCTTTTTCCACATTGATTATTTTCCCTTTTATGGGAAGAATGGCTTGAAACGTTCTGTCTCGCGCCTGTTTAGCGCTGCCCCCTGCGGATTCTCCCTCAACAATAAAAAGTTCACTGATTGCTGGGTCCTTTTCTGAACAATCGGCGAGTTTACCGGGCAAATTGGAAGCATCTAGTGCCCCTTTTCGCCTTGTAAGTTCTCTTGCTTTCCTTGCTGCTGCACGCGCCCGGGCTGCTAAAATTGCTTTGTCAATAATTTTATTGGTAACTGGGGGGTGCTCTTCAAAAAACGAAGAAAGAGCCTCAAACACCACTGAAGCTGTTAACCCCTCTACCTCAGAATTACCTAATTTTGTTTTTGTTTGTCCTTCAAATTGTGGGTTGGGAAGTTTAACACTTATAACCGCACATATACCCTCTCTTACATCTTCACCTGAAATACCCGAAATATTTTTAAGT
The DNA here is from genome assembly GCA_964455875.1 of uncultured Planctomycetia bacterium. Classification (GTDB taxonomy): domain Bacteria; phylum Omnitrophota; class Gorgyraeia; order Duberdicusellales; family 4484-171; genus CAZWON01. The sequence continues at coordinate 6,217 of CAYVYZ010000038.1, forward strand.
AGGTTTTTGTTTTTAGCGTACTGATTAATGGCTCTTGTTAAAGCTGTTTTAAATCCTGTCAGGTGAGTTCCTCCTTCTAAGGTATTAATATTGTTTGCAAAAGAAAAAATGTTCTCTTTGTAACCGTCGTTATACTGAAGTGCCCCTTCTATAATAATACCCTCCTTTTCCTTGGAAAAACTTATCACTTTATGTAAAGGATGTTTATTGCGGTTTAAATACTCAATAAAAGAAACTAATCCACCCTTAAATTTAAAACTAGCTTTTTTATCGTTTTCCTCATCGTAAAGAATAATCTCTAAGTTTTTATTCAAAAACGCAAGTTCTCTTAAGCGATGCGAAAGAACATCAAAAGAAAAATTGGTGTTTTTAAAAATAGTCTTATCGGGTTTAAATGTAATTTTGGTTCCTGTACTTTTAGCTTTACCAATAACCTTTAGTTTTGTGGTGGGTTTACCACAACTATACCGCTGATGGTAAATTTTGCCTTCTCTTTTTATTTCTACCTCTAACCATTCACTCAAGGCGTTCACTACACTAACCCCCACACCATGTAACCCTCCAGAGACTTTATAAACCCGGTGGTCAAACTTACCTCCAGCGTGTAGAGTAGTTAAAACCACCTCCACTGCCGGTTTCTTTTGGGTTTTATGGATATCTACGGGAATCCCCCGACCATTATCCTCTACCGAAACACTACCATCGGAGTTTATTGTAACTTTAATTAAATCACAAAAACCCGCTGTTGCTTCATCAATGGAATTGTCTACAACCTCATACACTAAATGATGTAAACCTTTAACCGATGTATCTCCAATGTACATCGCCGGCCGTTTACGGACCGCTTCAATTCCTCCCAAAACCTGAATATTGGTAGCATCGTACTTTTGTTTATTATTACTCATATGTGTTTTTGGGGTTTTACGATAATAGTTTCTATATGGGGGTAAATTTTGTTTAATTCTCTTATAATTCTCTCTTTTGATAAGTTAACCTCATACCCCACCACAGAATAATCAACATACAAAATAACCTTATTTTGATATATTTTACCTAACTTAACATATGGATGTAATTTTTTATCAATAATACTATATACTATTTCGCTTATGTTTTCTTTTGTATTAGTATCGTATTTGTATTGAGTTAAAAATTTGGTTATAAGATATTTTATGTGTGTGGCCACCCTACACCCTTGTTGGCATGACTAAATAAATGTAATCTTGTGTTCTTAAAACAACTGGTTTGTCAACATCAAGAAATTCAAAAGAAACATCTGTTTCTTCTATATTTTTTAAAACATCTATTAAATAATATGGGTTTACCCCTATAGAAAACTGCTTACCAGTATATACACAGTTTATTTCTTCTTTTATTTTTCCTAATTGGGGGGTTATTTTATGTATCACCAACATATTCTTTTTTAACTCTAATTTTATACCTTGATATTCTGTTGTAGCTAACACAGCTGCTCTTTTAAGTGCAGCTAAAAAGATTTGTTTATTGATTACCATTTTGTTTTGTTGTGGCTGTGGTATATGATTCTCATAAGGAGGAAACTCTCCTTCTATAGGTCGTGTTAAAAATTGAATATTTTTTAAATCAAAACCTATTTTGTTTTCGGTTACATAAAAATATATTTCCTCATCTTTATCTTTTAATACTTTCTGTATCTCTATAACAGTTCTAAAGGGTAGTATGAAATTTATTTTAGTTTCAATTTTAGGTTGGTTTGATGGTAACTTTCTCTTAACAAAAGAAAGTCTTCTTCCATCTGTAGAAACCCCTTTAATAATATCCTTTTCTACTTCAAATAATATTCCACTCAAAACATAACTGGTGTCTTCATGCCCCACACAAAAAGAGGTTAGTTTTATTATAGAAAGTAAATCGATTGGATTAACTTTAATTAGGAGAGTTTCTTTAGGAACACTTATTTTTGGAAATTCGTCAACATTTAAAGTGTGTACTTCTATTTCAATTTTTTCACATTTTATTAAAAGGTTATTCTTGATTAATTCTATTGTAATTTCCTTAGGTGGTAATTCTCTTACTGTAGAAAAGAATTGTTTAAAAGGTAATAAAACTTTTCCTTCTTTAATTATACTAACATCCAAATGTGCTATAATAGTTGTATCTAAATCTGTGGTGGTTAGTTTTAATTTATTCTTTGAAGTTTCCAACAAAACACTATTTAGTATAGGGAGAGACTGTTTGTTTAAGGTAGGACCTGACAGGTTTTGTAAAATCTCCTCTAATTTATCTTTTTGTATTAATGTTTTCATATAGTAATAGTATTAAATGCTGTAAAAACAGTGAATCTACAATATTCTACCAAAAAAACATTAAAAAACAACACATTTAACCCCGATACCCAATTTATTATTTTTTAATTTCTTGTGTTAGGTTGTGAATAATGGTTTGTAGTTTTAAATCTTTCTTTAAACGCTCTTTTAATTTTCTTGTGCTGTATAATACAGTAGTATGGTGTTTAGCGCCTAAAACACTACCAATTTCAGGTAGAGACATATTTGTCAACTCTCTTAATAAATACATAGTAATGTGGCGAGGTAGGATTAAACTTTTATTGCGCCTTGTTTTTTTTAAATCTTCAACAGTTATATTAAAATAATTTGCCACCTTTCCCATAATTAAAGACGGTGTTATTTTTTTATCAATCTCTTTTACCATATCCCTTAAAATATGTTTTGCCAAATCAACATTAATTGTCTTATTGTCAATTAAAGAATAGGCAATAATTCTTACCAAAGCCCCTTCCAATTCCCTAATATTAGTTGTTATGTTTTCTGCGATAAAATTAATAACCCCATCTTCTATTTCAATAGGTTCGTTTTGTAATTTTTTTCTTAAAATAGCTACTCTGGTCTCAAAATCCGGAGGTTGGATATCCACCACAAGCCCCCAACTAAACCGCGATACTAATCTCTCCTCTAATTTTGGTATCTCTTTTGGAGGTCTATCGGAAGAAATAATAATCTGCTTGTGATAATCGTACAAAACATTAAATGTATGGAAAAACTCTTCTTGAACAGCCTCCTTTCCAGATAAAAAATGCACATCATCGATTAATAAAACGTCGATATTGCGGTATTTTTGCCTAAATTTTGCAGTCGAGCGGTTCTGGATGGACATAATTAATTCATTAGTAAAACGTTCAGAGGAAATATATTTTACTTTTGTTTGAGGTGTTTTAGAAAGAATATGATGAGCGATAGCCTGCATCAGGTGCGTTTTTCCCAACCCCACTCCTCCATAAATAAAAAAAGGATTATAAGATTTGCCCGGGGCATTAGCTAATGCCAAAGACGCCGCATGTGCCATACGATTAGATGCTCCCACCACAAAGTTATCAAAAGTAAATCGGGGGTTGAGTTTGATAGAATCTTGGGGCTCTTCCTGGAAAGTTTTTTTAATACTTTTAAAAATTTTATTGTCTTTCTTCTTTAATAAAGAAGGGTTAACCTCTAATATAATTTGATAATCTTTCTTTGTGATGTTTTTTATAGTATTTTGTATTGTTTCTAAGTAGTTACTTTCTATCCAGTTTTTAAAAAAAGTATCAGGGGTTTCTAAAACTACAACATTATTTTGTAAAGATTTAAAATGTAAAGGTGCAATCCAGGTTTCAAAGGATATTTTCCCCAAAGATTCTTTAAGCGATTCCAAACATTCCTGCCATAATTTTTTCATAAGTTATTTTGTGGTGTAGGGATTCACAAAAATCACAAGTTATTCACAATATCGCTTTGAGAGATAAAAAAATTATACCTCATTGTAAAAGGATTGCAATAAATTTTTGTTAAAGTTGTTGAAAAATAACTTAAGAAAGACCTTTTCTTGCAAATTTTTATTGACACTATGCAAAGATATGTTACAATTACACCCTATGAAGAAAGGATTAAAGACCCCTACTAAATTGCGAGGCAAAAGAAAACATGGTTTTAGGGCAAGAGTAGCTACATCTGGTGGTAAGAAAATTCTACGCCGTCGCAGAAAAAAAGGCAGAAAGCGACTTACCATATGAAATCTTTATTCCTTTTTCTTATTAAATGTTATCGGAGTATAGCTTTTATCTTCCCTATCCGTTGTAAGTTCTATCCCACATGTTCTTATTATGCAGAGGGAGTTTTGAGAAAATACAAGCTTCTACCCGCCAGTTTATTGATAGCAAAACGATTGCTTCGATGCAACTGGTTTTCCAAAGGAGGCATAGACCCTGTACCTTAAATAATATATGGATAAACGCACATTTACTTTTATTGTTATTACTATAATATTTTTTATGGGATATAGTTATTTTCTTTCTAAAATGTACCCCCCCCAAAAACTTCCCTCATCTTCTTTACAAAAAGAAACTTTACAGGAGAAACAATATACCCAACATTTTGAAAATCAACAAGTTACAAATAAGTTAATCCCTGTGCCGGAAAAGTTAAAAAAGGTAGAAATAGGAAATTTTATTGTAACCATCTCTCTTACAGGAGGTTACATCAAAAATATCTATATTGTACCCTATAAAGAGGATTTAAATTTTCATAATTTTGGAGTTATCCCTTCTCTTGTTAATTCTCCATTTACTTTTAGCCAACCCGCAGATAACATAATAGTTTTAGAAAATAAAGAGGCAGAAATTAGAAAAACATGGGAATTCCATAAATACTCCATTATTTTTTCTATTAACAGCACAACCGTGAATATGCCTATCTATTTAGTAACCAGCAAGTTAGATAAGAATAGATTTTATCAAAGATATCAGGAGGTATTTTATAAAATTTTTCCAAATGCTCCATTCAAAAGAGTAAATCAAAGTCGCATCAGAAGATTTAAAAATTCTCAAGTGATTGTTGCTGGTATAAGAGACCGTTATTTTTGTTATGCTCTTTATAATGGCCCCTATAAAGATATTGAATTTCTATCTAAGGACAAAAAAGCTCTTACGCTGGTTACTTATAATAAAAAAGCCGATTCTCATTGGAATTTCTATTTAGGTCCTCAAATCATAAGCGAGCTCAAACCTTATAATTTAGAGAAAATCATAAATTACGGAATGTTTAATGCCATTGGTGTATTAATTCTTAGGATACTACATTTTTTTAATAGACTTTTTCATAGTTGGGGTATAAGCATTCTTCTTCTTACCACAATGATTTATCTTGTTCTCTTCCCTTTTACAATGAAAAGTACCCAAGCAATGAAGAAAATGCAGGAAATTCAGCCTTATATTCAGGAATTACAGAAGAAATACAAAGATGACCCTCAGAAGCTTCACAAAGCGCAATTGGAATTGTTTAAAAAATACAAAGTAAATCCTCTGGGAGGATGCCTACCTTTATTTTTTCAGTTTCCCGTATTTATTGCCCTTTATCAAGTATTGTTTAGATGTGTAGAATTGAAAGGAGCACGGTTTTTATGGATAAAAGACCTGTCTTTACCAGACCATACCTTTAAGCTTCCTTTCGGGTTACCTTTGATAGGTAATTACATTAATGTTTTACCTTTGTTCCTCGTAGTTATTTATTTCTTCCAACAAAAATTAACGAGTGTTAATCTCGATAGTCAACAGCAATTTATGAGTATGTTCTTTGTGATATTTATGGGCATGATTTTTTATAATTTTCCTGCTGCTTTGGTATTGTATTGGCTTGGGCAAAGCTTGTTGACTTTTATTTATCAATATCGAGTAAAACAGACACCTTCTTCTGCACCAGCATCTTAGTGCGTTTTCACGTGAAAACCTTCCCATATGCCTTGATTTTATTATAAAAATCACAATATTAGCAAATTTAGTGATTCCTATCACAGGGAATTTTTTATTTCAAAGAATTAGTTTTAGAAGCACATCTTTTTAATTCTAAAAAGAACCGTAAGCATATTTTTGTATCCGACGGATTATCGCTTTGAGAATCCTCGCAATTTGAGAAATGAAAATGAAGATGTTGATATATATGAAATAGAAATTCTGATAACTTTTTATTCCTTTTTATGAGAAGTTTTCACGTGAAAACATTGTAGAAAAGCCTTGATTTATAAGAAGAAACTTCTCAAATACACATTTTACAAACCATCTCATAAACTCAATAAAAACGCATTATTTATTAGTTAAGGGAGTTAAACGAAATTACTTGACAAAAATATTATATTTGGATAAAATGAGACAAAGTTTTCACGTGAAAACATTAGAAAAAACCCTTTATTTATGAGTAAAATCATCGGTATATGTAATCAAAAAGGTGGTACAGGTAAAACTACTACAGCAATTAATTTGAGTTCTTATTTAGGTCTAGCAGGAAAACCCACTTTGCTTGTAGATATGGATCCTCAAGGTAATGCTACGAGTGGAGTGGGCATAGAAACAAAAAACATAAATAACAAGTCTATTTACGAAGTATTAATAAACGACGAATCCATCGAAAAGACTATTAGACAGTCCTTATGGCCCAATCTCTGGGTTATTCCTTCCAGTATTGCCTTAACAGGAGCAGAGATTGAATTAGTGAGTATCAATGAACGCGAGAAAAGACTCAAAAAGGCTTTAGAGCCTTTAAGAGAGCAGTTTGCTTACATTATTATTGATGCCCCACCGTCGTTAGGATTACTAACAGTTAATGTTCTTACTGGTGCAGACAGCATTATAGTTCCTATTCAGTGCGAATATTATGCTTTAGAAGGCATGACACGACTGTTGAATACAGTTGAATTAGTAAAAGAAAGATTAAACCCTTTATTGGAGATAGAAGGGGTATTGTTGACTATGGCGGATTTTCGTACCCGTCTTACTTTGCAAGTGATTGAAGAAGTGAGGAGGTTTTTTAAAGAAAAGACTTTTAATACAATTATACCGCGCAACATTAAGCTAGCCGAGGCGCCGAGTTTTGCTAAACCAATACATTTCTACGAACCTATGTGTGTAGGCGCAAAGGCATATATTAATTTGACAGAGGAGATATTGAAGGAAAAAATCGAGGTGTTGTGCACCTTCCAAAAAGGAGGTGTTTAGTGGAGAAAAAAGTTTTAGGCAGAGGACTGGAAGCATTAATCCCCAAGAGGTTTCAAGAGAGAACACGTCAGGAATTAGTTTATTTATCTTTGGATATGATTAAGCAGGGCAAGTATCAACCCAGAACTACTATGAATGAAAAGGAACTTCAGGATCTTGCCCAATCCATCAAAGAAAAAGGATTTATCCAGCCCATTGTGGTACGTAGAAAAGAAGGGAAATTTGAAATTGTTGCAGGAGCAAGGAGATTTTATGCTGCTAAGTTATTGGGAATCAAAGAGATACCAACAATAGTTAAGCAATTAGATGACAAAGAGACCTTTGTGTTAGCAATTATGGAAAATTTGCAAAGGCAGGATTTAAACCCTCTGGAAGAGGCTGCTGCTTTCCGGAGGTTAATGGAGGAATTCAGGCTAACCTTAGAGGAGATAGGCTCTATGTTGGGTAAGGATAAAAGCTCTATTGCTAATACCCTTCGTTTACTCAAACTACCCCAAGAGATAAAGGAGGCGTTAAAAAGAGGCATTATTTCTCGTAGTCAGGCACGGACGATTTTATCCTTGAACGACGAAAGAAAACAAAAGGAATTGTTCCACCGCATCTTACAGGAGGGGCTTTCTGTAAGAGAGATAGAAAGAAGAGTTAAGAAATCGTTGCGTCGAAGAAAGCCTCTCAATCCTTTTATAGCAGATATTGAAGAACGACTCCAAAAAGCCTTAGGAACAAAGGTGAAAATAGTAGACAAAAAGAATAAACGGGGTAAAATTATTATCGAATATTACAGCGCCAAAGATTTAGAAAGAATTATAAAGATTATCATATGAAAGAGCAGGCAACTCTAGTAATTATTAAACCAGATGGTTTAAAGAAATCGCTTACAGGAAACATTCTTACGCGCCTTTCCGAGTCAAAACTTAAAATAATTGGCGCAAAAATTGTAAAAGTTTCTAAACAATTAGCCAAACAACATTATGCCCATCTTAAGGATAAACCATTTTTCCCTGAACTTATAAAATACATCACAGGCGCGCTACACGGTGATAACAGGGTTATGGCTTTAGTGTATTGGGGCGAAGAAGCTATTCAGAAGGTGCGCAGCTTAGCAGGAGCGACTAACCCTGAAGAAGCCAGCCCCACAACAATAAGAGGTCAGTATGGTAGAATTTTAACCAGTGGGTTGTTTGAAAATGTTATTCATGCCTCAAGTAATGAAGAGGAGGCCGAAAAAGAGATAAAGTTATGGTTTGAACCCCACGAAATAGTTTACGATCTGTATCCTACCAAAGAAGCAATCATAGATAATTTTAAAAAGAGAATTTGGAAATGAGAGGAATGACTGCCTATGCTTATGCGCGAAGGAAAAATAGTGGTTGTACCATAGAAGTTATATTGCGCTCGACCAATTCCAAATATTTGGAAATTTTTACCCACCAACTTCCCATAGAAAAACTTTACTTAGAAGAAGAGATCAAAAAAGAAGTGCAGAAGAAGATTCGCCGCGGGAGAATAGAGATTTATTTTTTATTTAAAGGGCATCTTTTACAGCGCCTCTTTGTCAATAAAGATTTGATAAGGCAGTATTATAAGCATATAAAATATTTCTCTCGAGTGTTTAATATACCCCCCGAGACATTTATGAGAGATATTTTAATGTTGCCAGGCGCAGTGCGTTTGGAAGAGAAGCGGCACATCGTGGATAATACCACCATCTTATCACTAGTGAAAGAAGGAATAACGAAACTGGTTGTTTTTAAAGAAAGACAAGGTAATGTTATAAGAAGAGAAGTTAAGAAAAGTGCCCTTGAGATAAAGAAGAATATAACCCGAATCAAACAGAGATTAGCTGTTTTGCCAGAGGACACTAATGGCAATAAAGATATAGCAGAGGAAATATCACTTATCTTGTTCTACATCAACAAGTTAGAGAAAACAGTAGCTTCTGGTAAAAACTACCCTAAAGGTAAAGCGTTAGATTTTCTAGTGCAAGAAATTCAACGGGAACTTAATGCCGCTTCCAGTAAAACAAAAGACGTTGATATTTGTGGCCGTCTTTTAGATGCAAAAAACGCCTTAGAGAGAATCAAAGAGCAGGCTCAGAATATAGAGTGAGGGTTGATATGGCAAGAGAGAGAGTTATTGTGATTTCGGGTCCATCGGGTGCAGGAAAAACTACATTATTAAAAAAATTATTTTCAAAGAGGTTTATTAAAAATAATTTTCTTCTCGCGGTATCTTGTACAACACGGGTAAAGAGAAAAGGGGAGAGAGAAGGTCACGATTATTTTTTTATCAGCCAGAAAGAATTTAGGAAATTAATAAAGAAAAAATATTTTTTAGAGTACCAGAAAGTTCTAAATGCTTATTATGGAACGCCAAAGTATTTTTTGCAAAAAGCAAAGGAACAACATAAAGATTTAATTCTTTGTATAGATGTTAAGGGAGGCATGTATTTAAAAAGAAAATTAAAGAAAGGCAAAGTAGTTACTGTTTTTATAACCGCGCCCACAGAAGAGGAGCTTTCTCGTAGATTAAGAAAAAGAGGAGATAGCGCTATTGTGAAAAAAAGAATTTCTTTGGCAAAAAAAGAGTTGCAATTTGCGAAAGTTTATGATTATTTAATAATAAACCAAAACCTAAAAGATGCAGTGAAATTATTGGAAGCGGTGTTGATAGCAGAGAGACTTCGTAGGAGGAGCCCATGAAAAGAGGTTATTTTCCCACAGAGCAACTTCTTAAGGCAAGCGATGGCTCAGTATATAAACTTGCTATGTTGGCGGCTAAGAGGGCCTTACAGCTTGCCGATGGTGAGAAACCTCTGGCGGAGAGCAAAGACGAGAAATTATTAGATACAGCGTTGCTTGAGATAGCAGAGGGAAAAATTAGAGTTAAGCGCAAGAATAAGTAGGATTGCTTCTTTGAGCACCTTTTAATTGTAGAAAATTGATCTGTCAATGGCGTGGTAGCCAAGTGGCAAGGCGGCGGTCTGCAAAACCGCTATTCGCCGGTTCAAACCCGGCCCACGCCTTTAATAGCGTATAGCGGTTAGCGAATAGCGTATAGGTAGCGAGTTGTCGAGTTTACGAGTTATTAGGTATTAAGGGTATTAAGAATCTAGCACCTAACTACGTACTTTAATAGTTAAAGATAGAGTTCTTTGATCTTCTTAAGACTTACTTTGTTTCTGTGAGTATACTTCCCGGGATGTTAGGGGGGTAGGGAGAAAATTGTCTTGGTGTATCTAGCCGGGGTGTTGGAATTGGCAGACAAAGCAGACTTAAAATCTGCTGTGCCGTAAGGCGCGTGCGGGTTCGAGTCCCGCCCCCGGCACGCTCTTTGCAATAGGTAGTAGGTGGTGGGGGATGAAAGGTTGCAATATTCATCGTAAGCAACCTCGGATACAATAGCCCTTCGGGCACTCCGACTGACGTCGGAGATTGTATACGAGTCCCGCCCCGGCAGTAAATAGCGCATAGCGAATAGCGGTTAGCGGATAGAAAAGATGATTAGAGACTAATTAACCGACTAAAGAGTTTTTTACGGGAATTCTTAAACACTATACGCTAATCGCTAAATGCTAAGTGCTAAAATTCGCTTTGCGAATTTTTTGGGCGGTTAGCTCAGATTGGTTAGAGCGCAACGTTGACATCGTTGAGGTCACAGGTTCGAATCCTGTACCGCCCATTGTTTTGTTGGTAACACAATAGGGTGGAAGAAAAAAGGTTAAAAGGAAACCCTTTCATCCTATGTATAAATCGTAATAAATACTTTGTGTCCATTTATGATAGGTTATGAGAGCGTAATATGTAATAAAGAGGAAAGCGGTTTTCCTCTTTGGGATACTTAAGACTCCTTCATAAAACACAGGAGGTGGGACGTGGACGAGAAACAAATGGCAATGTGGATACATCTTTCAGCTTTCGCAGGATTTATTATTCCCTTTGGGAACATTATCGCACCGCTTATTATATGGCTTACTAATAAAGAAAAGTCTGCTTATGTGGATACTCAAGGGAAAGAAGCGCTTAACTTTCAGATTACTATTGCCATTGCTTTTGTGGTAAGTATGATCCTTACCCTTATTGTTATTGGAATATTTTTGGCAATAGCTGTGGCTTTGTTTAATGTGATTATGATTATTATCGCCGCAATAAAAGTCAGCAAAGGAGAGGAATTTAAGTATCCTTTCTGCATCCGGTTTATTAAGTAGGAAATC
>CAYVYZ010000039.1:0-16597 GCA_964455875.1 uncultured Planctomycetia bacterium
CAAGCGTTCTGCTTTCTAGCTAGTAATAAGTTACATATAATTTGAGAAAGTATTTGATTTTTTGCTTGACAAAAAGAATTGAAGGGGTATAATTCCTACTAATCTTATAAGTTTGGTAGGAATTAAGTAAGGAGATATTAGATTATGAGATTATCCACTAAGGGAAGATACGGAACAAGACTAATGCTTCATTTGGCTATTAATTATGGAGGTAAGCCTGTTTTGCTCAGTGAAGTAGCAAAACAGCAGGAAGTTTCTCTTAAATATCTTGAGCAGCTAGTACGGCCTCTTAAGATAGCAGGATTAGTAAAGGCAGAAAGAGGTTTTCGTGGCGGTTATATGTTGAGCCGCCACCCTTCAAAGATTACTTTAGCCCAGATAATAAAAGCTTTAGAAGGGGAAGTGAATATCGTAGAGTGTGTTTCTTCTGGTGGCTGTAAGAGAATAGATTTTTGTGTTACACGTGATATATGGAAAGAGTTAGCAGATAAAATGGCAGATTTCTTAAATAATATTACCTTACAAGAAATGGTAGAACGTTCACACAAAAAAGAAGATAAAAAGGGAAAAGTTTTAATGTATAACATTTAAAGATGAGAATAGCAGAAGACATTACAAAGTTAACCGGCAACACCCCTTTGGTAAGGTTGAATAAAATAGCCTCTGCTTTTAATGCACAAATTATAGCTAAATTAGAGTCGTTCAATCCCTTGTCCAGTATAAAGGACAGAATTGGCTTAGCAATGATTGAGGATGCTGAAAAGAAAGGTTTAATCAAAAAAGATACTGTAATAATTGAGCCGACGAGCGGTAACACTGGTATTGCCTTGGCTTTTGTGTGTGCCGCCCGAGGATACAGACTCATTCTTACTATGCCCGATACTATGTCTATTGAACGTAGGCGGCTGCTTAAGGCTTTGGGGGCAGAAGTTGTGCTTACTTCTGGTCGTGAAGGGATGAGTGGGGCAATAAAGAAAGCAGAGGAACTTTATAAAAAAATTCCTCATGCATTCATACCACAGCAGTTTCGCAACCTTGCCAACCCTCAGGTTCACCGCCAGACTACAGCAGAAGAGATATGGCGAGATACAGAAGGAAAAGTAGATATTGTAGTAGCTGGTATAGGCACAGGAGGGACTATCACCGGCATAGGAGAGGTTCTTAAAAGTCGTAGAAAAGATATTAAGATAGTAGGTGTGGAGCCCAAGAACTCTGCTGTTTTATCAGGAGAGTCTCCCGGTCTTCATAAGATTCAAGGGATTGGTGCAGGTTTTGTGCCTCAAGTTCTAAACACAGAGGTTATTGATGAGATAATCACTGTAAGTGATGAGGATGCTGCAGTAATGACACGGCGTTTAGCTAAAGAGGAAGGAATTCTTGTTGGTATCTCAAGCGGCGCGGCTTTATGGGCAGCATTGAAATTAGCAAAGACGCATAATCTTAAAGATAAGCTGATTGTTGTCATATTTCCTGATACAGGAGAGCGGTATCTTTCTACTTGGATTTTTGAAGATTAAGCGTTAGAATATTATCCTTTTTATAGATGCTAATGTGCGCGAACCTAACAGATGTATTGGTAATATTTATTCGCGACTATTAGCTGATATTGGCGTAAACAGGAGGGGATAGAATGCTTAAAACAATAAGAGAGATTAATGAGAAGATAAAGAAGGGCGAAGTTGTTGTAGTAACAGCAGAAGAGATGATAGAAATAGTGAAAGAAAAAGGGTTAAAGCGTGCTGCGCGCGAAGTAGATGTTGTAACTACAGGAACGTTTGGGCCAATGTGTTCATCAGGGATGTATATAAACATAGGCCATTCAAAACCACGGATTAAATTAGGAGGGGGCAGCTGTTTCTTGAATGAGATACCTGCATACACTGGCTTTGCTGCAGCTGATTTGTTTGTTGGAGCTAGCAGTTTGCCTTTAGATGACCCCAAAAACAAAGTTTATCCAGGTGAATTCAAATACGGTGGGGGGCATTTAATTGAGGATTTCGTTAGAGGTAAGGATATACAGCTTGTAGCTACCTCTTATGGCACTGATTGTTATCCCCGCAAGAAACTCTCTACCCTTATTAATATAAAAGATGTTAATGAAGCTGTTCTTTTTAACATAAGGAATTGTTATCAAAACTACAATGTTGCAGTTAACCTTTCCGACAGGGTTATATATACCTATATGGGTATTTTAAAACCAAAATTAGGCAATGCTAACTATTGCAGTGCTGGTCAGCTTAGCCCTCTTTTAAATGACCCTTTATATAAAACTATCGGTATTGGCACGAAAATATTCTTAGGAGGAGGTGTAGGCTATATTAGCTGGTGGGGTACTCAGCATAACCCTTCTGTACCTCGGACAGATAAAGGAGTTCCTAAGGTGCCCGCCGGTACATTAGCAGTAATTGGCGACTTAAAGCAGATGAGTGGCGATTGGCTTATAGGTACTTCTATGGTGGGATACGGAGCAACTTTAACAGTAGGGATTGGTATTCCTATACCAATATTAAATGAGGAGATTGCCTCTTATACAGCAGTAAGTGATAGCGAAATCTATGCTCCTATAGTAGATTACTCTCATAATTATCCCCAATGTGAAGGCGAACCCTTAGGGTATGTAAGTTATGCCCAGTTAAGAAGCGGCAAGATTGATATAAATGGCAAAGAAGTTCCCACAGGCAGTCTTTCCAGCTACAGTAGAGCACTTAAGATTGCCAACATTTTAAAGAACTGGATAAAAGAGGCAAAGTTCTTCTTAACCGAACCTGTAGAAAGCATTCCTTCAGATAAAAGTGGATATAAATTTAAGCATCTTGAGGAAAGAGGCATAGATTAAAAGCATAAAGAAATAATAAATATAATGGTTTATCTCGATTATAATGCAACAACCCCCCTTGATTCTCGTGTCAAAGAGAAAATGTCGCCTTACTTAGAAGAGATTTACAGTAATCCTTCTTCTGTCTATAAGTTTGCTAAAAGTTCGCGCAGGGCAATAGAAGAAGCACGTCAAAAAGTAGCTTCCTTATTAGGAGCAAAAAGCAGCGAAATAATTTTTACTTCTTCAGGCACAGAGTCAAACAATACGGTCATTAAAGGATTAGCCCTTATTCCTGGGAACAAAAGAAAGCATATAATAACTTCTAAGGTTGAACATCACGCCATATTAAGTCCGTGCAAGTTTTTAGAGAGGATGGGCTTTGAGGTAACCTATCTTAATGTAGATGAGTATGGCGTAGTAGATACAGATGAGCTTAAAAGGTCATTAAGAAACGATACTCTGCTTGTTTCTATTATGTATGCAAACAACGAGGTAGGGACTATTCAGCCTATAAAGAAGATTGCAGAGATTGTCCATACCAAAGGCGCTTTTTTTCATACTGATGCAGTTCAGGCTGTGGGTAAGCTTCCCTTGGACGTTAAAGAGCTGGGTGTGGATTTTCTATCTCTTTCAGCACATAAGTTCTACGGGCCTAAAGGAATAGGTGCTTTGTATGTTAGAGAGGGTGTTAAGTTTGAACCACTCTTGCATGGCGGTCACCATGAGAGGAATCGCCGCGCTTCTACAGAGAATGTTGCAGGAATTGTAGGTTTAGGAGAGGCAGCAGTAATTGCTAAGAAAGAAATGTTCGAGGAGGAAAAGAAGATACGTTACCTTCGTGATAAGTTAGAAAAAGGCATACTTGAAAAAATACCAGAAGTTAGACTTAACGGTCATCCCCAAAAGAGACTTTATAATACTTTAAATGTTTGTATAAAATATATTGAAGGGGAAAGCATACTTGTTAATCTTGATTTTGAAGGGATTTGTGCTTCAAGTGGCTCAGCTTGCAGCTCCGGTTCATTAGAGCCTTCCCATGTGCTTTTAGCTATGGGTATTCCTCACGAGATTGCTCACGGGTCTTTAAGGTTCAGTCTGGGTAAATATAATACTGAAAGCGACATTGATAAAGTCTTGGATGTTCTTCCTCCCATTGTAGAAAAACTGAGGTCAATATCTCCTTTCTGGAGGAAAAACTGAGATGGATACGGTTGTTAGAAAAGAAAACCGCGATTTGATAATAAAGATATTAGAACTGAAAGAAAAGCTTAAAGCAGTAATTCTTGCTCACAATTATCAAGTTCCTGAGATTCAGGAGATTGCTGATTATTTGGGTGACTCTCTGGAGTTAGCAAAAATTTCCCGTAATTTAAAAGAAGACGTTATTGTTTTCTGCGGTGTAAAGTTTATGGCAGAGACTGCTAAGATACTCTCCCCAGAAAAAAAAGTTCTTTTACCCGTTTTAAATGCAGGTTGTCCCTTAGCAGATACTATTACTTCGGGGGAGCTTCTGTCTCTTAAAAAAGAAAATCCCAATAGTTGGGTGGTAAGTTATGTGAATACATCTGCAGAAATTAAAGCCTTAAGCGATGTGTGTTGTACCTCAAGCAATGCAGTAAAAGTAGTCAGAAATATTCCTGCAGATGAGGTTATATTTGTTCCTGATAAGAATCTGGGAGATTGGGTTAAGAAGAATGTTCCCCATAAGAAAGTTATTGTGTGGAAAGGGTTTTGCTATGTTCATGAGCGATTTAGCGAGGAGGACTTAAAAAAAGTGCGCAGAATTTACCCCGATGCTGTTGTGATGGTTCACCCTGAGTGCCCTTCTTCTGTTCAGGATGCCGCTGATTTTGTGGTGTCGACATCAGGTATGCTTAAAGAAGCAAAGAGGTCCTCTTCTAAGGAGTTTATTATTGGGACAGAAGAAGGTTTGATATATCGCCTAAAGAAAGAAAATCCCCAAAAGGAATTTTATTCCCTTGGCGCATCACATATCTGTGTTGATATGAAAAAAATCACCCTAAACGAGCTTTACGAAGCCCTTTCTAAAGGTCAGTACGAGATTACCTTAGATGAAGATATTATTAAGAAGGCGAAGAAATCACTTGAGAGAATGGTTGAGTTTGTATAATTTTGTAAGAAGATGGAGTTAGACTATACTGATAAAGTTTTAGAATATTTTAAGAATCCGCGCAATATGGGAAAAATAGATAACGCCGACGGCGTAGGTAAGGTAGGAGACCCTGTATGTGGGGACGTTATGTGGATATACATCAAAGTTAAAGATAACAGAATTATTGATTGTAAATTTGAAACTTTTGGCTGCGTTGCAGCAATTGCCACAAGTTCTGTTTTAACCGAGCTCGTTAAAGGAAAAACTGTAGAAGAGGCCCTAAGAGTTACCAATAAAGATGTAGCAGAGGAATTAGGAGGGCTTCCTTCTATAAAGATGCACTGTTCTTTGCTTGCAGAAGAGGGTATAAAAGCAGCAATAGAAGATTATAAAAAGAAACTATCCAAGATGGAGAATTGAATGTTATGCGTTGCATAAGATGCGGCAGAAAAAGAGATGTTTATTTAAAAAGTTATAATGCTCATCTTTGTAGGGATTGTCTTATTTTATGCTGTCAGAATCGTGTTCGTAATACCATTGATAAGTTTAAGATGTGTAACCCAAAAGAAAATATTCTTGTTGCTGTCTCAGGAGGAAAGGATAGCCTTGTGCTCTGGGACATTTTAAACGAGTTAGGCTATAATACATTTGGTATACACATTGATTTAGGTATTGAGGGCTATTCACCTCTTTCAAAGAAACTTGTTATGGAATTTGCCGAAAAGCGAAATCTTCCCTATAAGGTTTTAGATATCCGCGAAGTACTTGGTTTAGGTATAAAAGAAATTGTTTCTGTCTTAAAGAGACCCGCATGTAGGATATGTGGTCTTATTAAAAGGTATCTTATTAATGTGGAAGCTTCTGAATTTGACTGTGTTGCTACAGGTCATAATTTAGACGATGAGGCAGGAGCCCTTTTAGGCAACATTCTCAACTGGCAGGAAGGATTCTTATCAAGGCAGTATCCTGTCTTAGAGAAAGAGGGGAAGCTAAAGAAGAAGATAAAACCACTCTGTTTTAATTTAGAAGAAGAAATAAGGTATTATGCAGATTTTCGTGGTATTGAATATGTAAAAGAGCCTTGCCCTCTTTCCAAAAAAGCAACTTCGTCGTTTTATAAAGAAGTAGTGAACAGTATAGAAAGAAAGATGCCTGCCACTAAGATACGTTTTTATAAGGAGTTTATAAAGAAGCGTTATTTCAAGGAAGAAGAAACAGATTTATTTCCTTGCGAAGTATGTGGTTTTCCTACAACAAACAAGATATGTGGTTTTTGCAGGCTTAAGGAAGAGTTGAACAGAAAGATAAAAATAGTTGTATAAATTTTAATGTAAAGAAAGGAGTGAAATGTTAGACGAAATTACAATTACTCGCGCTATAATTGATTCTTACTCCCGTAAGCTTAACAGTATAACTGAAGTTGATGTGGCAATATGCGGAGCAGGGCCGTCAGGGCTTGTCTGTGCGAGAGATTTAGCTTTAAAAGGGAAAAGAGTGGTAGTTTTTGAGAGAAAACTTTCTATTGGCGGAGGAATGTGGGCAGGAGGAATGCTGTTTAATGATATTGTAGTGCAGAAACGGGCGAAGGCAATTCTTGATGAATATAAAATAAGGACGCGTAAATACAAAAATAATTATTATGTCGCTGATGCTGTAGAATGTGTTTGTGCATTTGGGCTTGAAGCATTAAAAAGTGGCGTTGTTATTATCAATGGCGTCTCTGTTGAAGATGTTATGGTGAGGAAAAATAAAGTGTGTGGAGTGGTTATTAACTGGTCTGCAGTAGAGATTGCCAATTTACATGTAGACCCTCTTACTATAAAAGCAAAAGCAGTAGTTGATGCTACGGGACATCCTACTGAGATAGTCAAGATTGTTCAGAATAAAAGCGGTATAAAGCTTAAGACAAAGACAGGGAAAATTTTAGGCGAGAGGTCTATGTGGGCAGATATTGCAGAAAGCACTGTCGAGAAGAATACCAAAGAAGTTTGCAGTGGTCTTTTTGTGACTGGTATGTGCGCTAATGCTGTTTATGGTGCCCCCCGTATGGGTCCTATTTTTGGAGGAATGATTTTATCAGGAAAAAAATGTGCTAAGATGATTCTTTCTAAACTTTCCCCCTCCCCCAGACATTCGGACAACCGGCGTCTGAAAATTTAGCGATTGTTTTATAATGTGGGTTTATCATTCTGAAGGTCAACTTATTTATGAACAAAAAGAAGAAAATAGCGGTTGCTTTAAGCGGGGGGGTTGACTCCTCATACTGTGTTTATCTTCTTTCTAAAAGGTATAAAGTAGAAGCCTTCACTCTTAAAATACCTTTTATGCCGTCTGATTATATAGAACGCGCCCACTACATTTGTAAAAAAATTGGCATTATCCATCATGTAATTGACGTAGAAAAAGAGTTTCCCTCTTTAATAGTAAATTATTTTATAGAATCTTACCTTCAAGGCTTTACTCCTAACCCTTGCGCTTTATGTAACCGTCTTGTAAAGTTTGGCCTGCTTATAGAAATAGTTAAGAAAAAGGGGTTTAGGTTGTTTGCCACAGGCCATTATGCAAGCCTCATAAAAAAAAATAGACAAGTGTATCTTGCTGCTTCAAAAGCAGATAAAAACTCCCAGGAGTATTTCCTTGCCCTTGTTCCCAAAGAGACATTTAAAATGTGCATTTTCCCTCTTAGTAATTACACAAAAGATGAGGTAAAAAGGAAAGCGAAGGATTTTTACCCCTTTAAAGTATCATCAAGCCAGGAGGTTTGTTTTATCCGTCATAAGGATTATCGCGGTTTTATTTTAGAGCACGCAAAGAAAAGTAATTTTTGTTATGGTTATATTCGTTATCGTGATGGCAAAGTATTAGGGAGGCATAGCGGAATTCATAATTTCACTTACGGCCAAAGGCAAGGTTTAGGTATTTCTTGGAAATCACCTTTGTATGTTTTTGATATTAACCCCACAACAGGCGATGTTTTTGTAGCAGAGAAAGAGTACGCATTTAAGAAAGACTTCTTTGTAGGAAGTATTAACTGGTTTTATCCTCCCAAAGACTATATTAATATTTCTGTAAGATTGCGTTACAATAGCAATCCTCTATCATGCAAAATAAAGCTTATCAATAAAAAACGGGTTAAATGCACACTTTATGAGAAGAAAGACATTCCTTCTTATGGGCAGGTAGCAGTTTTCTACGACGAAAAAAGAGTAATAGCAGGAGGGGTAATTGAGAGATAGTAAAGTTTTTAAAAAACTAACCTTCTTGCAGAAATATTTACAGAGTTTAAGGTCTTCTGTTGTAGCTTTTTCTGGGGGCCTGGATAGCTCTTTTTTGTTAAAAATAGCAAGGGATATCTTGAAAGAAAATATCCTTGCTGTTACCGTCAACACTTTCTTTATCCCACATTGGGAGATAGAGGAAGCAAAAGAAATAGCTAAATCTCTAAAGGTAAAACATGTTATTGTCCCTTTATCTTTTGTTAAGAATAAAAGGTTTCTTAATAATACGTATTTACGTTGTTATTGGTGTAAGAGAGAAATTTTTAAAAGCCTCGTTAATATTCTTAAGCATTATAAGATGAAAACGGTCATTGATGGTACTACTTTAGATGATATAAAAGATTGCCGTCCCGGATTTAAGGCAAATGTGGAGTATAAAATAAAGAGTCCCTTAAAAAAGGCAGGGCTTTCAAAAAACGATATAGTCCTACTCGCTAAGAGTATGAGGCTCTCTTTTTGGAGGAAACCTTCTACTACCTGTTTATGTTCACGTATTCCTTTTGGCGAAAAAATTACTTTGCCTCGGATAAAAAGGATAAGTAAAGCGGAGGAGCTTTTACGTGGTTTTCTTGGTAAAAATACCCTTTTCCGTTTAAGAGACCACAATACTATTGCCCGGATTGAGGTAGAAAAGAAAAAGTTTCCATATTTTCTTAGGAATAAAGATGCAAACCGATTGATAAGAGAATTAAAAAGAACCGGCTATCGCTATATAGTTTTTGACTTAGAGGGATATAAGCCTGCTGTCTCAAAACACCCAAAATATACCGGCATTCCAGTTTTCTCACTGAAGATATGAGAAAAAAAGCAGTTTTGTTATTTTCTGGAGGGTTAGACAGTCTTTTAGTCTCTTTTATTGCAAAGAGAGAGAAAATCACCGCCCATGCTCTATATTTTCATACGGTTTTTTCCCATCTTTCCAAAAAGGAGGCAGAAAGTAAATTCTACGAGCAGCTTAAACCGTTAAATATCCCTTTGAAAATTATTGATTTCTCTTCTTTTCATATAAATATGGTCAAAAATCCTCTTTACGGTTATGGTGCTAATCTTAACCCTTGTATTGACTGTAAAATATTTATGTTCAGTAAAGCCAGAGAATTTATGAAAAGAGTAGGAGCTTCTTTTATAATAAGCGGTGAGGTCTTAGGAGAACGCCCAATGACTCAACACAGGAGTTTATTTAACAAGATAGAGAAAGAAACAAAGCTTGAAGGGTTAATTTTAAGACCTCTTTCTGCAAGACTCCTTAAATCTACCCTGCCCGAAATAAAAGGGATTATTGATAGGAATAGTCTTTATAGCATCCAAGGAAGGGCTCGTACACAGCAGTTTGCTCTGGCACGGGAGTTTGGCATAAGTAACTTTCCCACCCCAAGCGGGGGATGTCTTCTTACCAATCCTTCTTTTTGTCTTCGCCTTAAAGACTTACTTCATTATAATCCTAATTTCTCTCTTAGAGACTGTAGACTTCTTAAGATTGGAAGGCATTTTCGCCTAAGCCCCAAAGCAAAACTTATTGTTGCTCGTAATGAAAAGGAAAGTGTTGTCTTAGTAAGATTTAGAAAAAATGTGTTGCAATTTCGTCCTCAAAACGTAAAAGGACCTTTTGGGTTGGGGATAGGAGAGTTTAATTCTTCTCTTATAAAAAAAGCGTGCTTTATTCTTGGAAGGTATTGTAAAGGTGATATTTCTGTTATTAAGGTAAATGATAGAAAAGTTCTTGTAGAAGAGAAGGTTGCATTTTCTCTGGTAAAAAGATTTCTTATTGGAGGAGGATAAGAAGCAGAAAAGCTATAGCAGTAAATATCCCCACCCACTTTATCCACCCTTTTGATTTTGAATGGTGTTCTACAGGTTCCCCGCAGTAAAGACACATCGTAGCATTAAAGGGAATGGGTTTCTTACAGTGAGGGCAAGGTTTTAGGTTTTGATAGTCTAATTCCTCAGGATACTCATCTACTGTCTCAAAGTCAAAATACCCCTCATTTTTTTCCATTCTCTTAATATATCCTGGGATTGCAGTATTTTCAAGTCCCAAATTATTAAAAAAATATATCACAGATAGTGTTTTTTTGGTATAATTTTATATCATTATATCCACACACACATATGTATAGGGAGGTGGAAATGAAAAGATATTCTGTATTCAGTTTTCTTGTGTGTACTGCTCTTTTTCTTCTGGGTTATCAAGTTTCTTCTTTTGGTGCCGATGATACAAATATAGTTATTGGATTAAATGTGCCTTTAACAGGAGCGTACTCTGAACAGGGAATCGATGAACTTAAGGCATATAAGCTTGCTATCGATGATATTAATGCCGACGGCGGTATACTGGGTAAAAGTGTGGTATTTGTAGAGAAGGATACAGAAACTAATGCTAAGGTTGCTGCCAGTAATGCCCGTATGCTTATTGATGATTATAATGTCCAGATGATAACAGGTGGCTCATCAAGTGCCGTGGCTTTAGCTCAAGGGGTAGTCGCTAAAGAGAAAGGAATAGTATTTATGGCTGCTTTGACCCATTCTAACGCTACCACTGGTTTTAAGATTGACCCCAAGACAGGAAAGCGCAAAGAGCAGGCAGTTAACCGTTATATGTTCCGTTGGTATAACAATGCCTGGATGTCTGCACACGCTTTAGCTAACTACCTCCTTAATAAATTTGGCAAAGACGCTACATATTATTATATTACTGCCGATTATACATGGGGGTATTCTGTAGAAAAGTCATTTCGTGATGTATTAGAACCTGCTGGTTGTAAAACTATTGGTGTGGTGCGTACTCCTTTAGGAGAGAAAAGTTATATTAAGTACCTGTTAGAGGTTAAGAAGGCAAAACCCGACGTTTTGGTATTGATTCATTTTGGTAAAGATATGGTTAATTCTTTAAAGCAAGCTACAGCTTTGGGGTTAAAAAAAGATACAAAGATTGTAGTTCCTCTTATTGAGCTACATATGGCAAAAGGTGCAGGGGCAACAGCGATGGAGGGGGTAATCTGTACTTCTCCATGGTATTGGAAACTGGCGGATAAATACCCGGGGAGCAAAAAGTTTGTAGATAAATTTAAAGAAAGGTTTGGAACAATTCCCGGCAATGCTGCTGCTTCTGCGTGGGTGGCGATTCATGAGTATGCCAATGCAGTTAAAGAGGCAAACTCATTTGATACCAAAAAGGTAATCAAGGCTTTAGAGGGGCGCAGATTTACCCTTCTTAAGGGGGAAGAGTATTGGCGGCAGTGGGACCATCAGGCAATTACTTCTACCTTGATTCTGGAGGGAAAGAAAGCTTCAGAGATGTCCAGCGAAGACGATGCGCTTAAGATTATAGATGAGGTTTCTGGTGACAAAGTTGCGCGTACAAAAAAAGATAATCCTGTTAAGTGGGAAGTAAACTTAAGGTAAGAAATAATGTTACATAAGCTAATAAAAATAACACTGGGGTTTCTTCTGTTGCTTTCAGTTTCTTCTTTTGCCCAAGATAAAGTTTTGGTAAGAATAGGGGTTATGCCTGTAATAGAGCATTTACCGCTTGTCTTATCAGAGAAAGAATCAGTGGTGTCTCTGCATAAGGCAAAGGTTAAATTAGATATGTATACTTCCTGGACAGCACTCGAAGCTGCTTACCGCACAGGTGCTGTAGATGCAGCAGCGATTACCCTGCCTAAGGCTTTGCTTATGGCTTATGATGGTGTTCCTCTTAAGATTGTTCTTGTAGTAAATAGAAACGGGACATCTCTTGTTCTTAATAGCGATTCTCCCAGTGAGCTTAAGGGTAAAATTGTAGGAGGCTCAGGAAGTGACACAATGCAGCTTGTAGTGTTTGATAAGTTTCTTAAAAGCATAAACCTTTCCTTAGGATACGATGTTCGCTTTATCCTTATTCCTTTTAGTAGGGCGCTGCCGCTTTTTGAAAAGAACAGAATCTATGGATTCTGTTTGCCTGAGCCTTACGGGGCTTATGCTCAAAATAAACATTTAGCAAGAAAGGTTATCTTAAGCAAAGATATCATACCTCAGCATATAGACAGCGTGCTGATTGTTAACCCCAATTTGATAAAAAAGCACCCTTCCGTAGTAAAAGAGATAGTAAAAAGTATTACTCTTTCTGCAAAGTTTATAGAAGATGATAAAAAGTCCTCATCTTCTCGGCAAACAGCGATGAGCCAGCTTTCTGTTTTTAATATACCTCCAAAAGTAGTGCGAGAGGCATTAACTAATCCTTATGACCGGGTGTTATTTAAAAATCTTATCCCTTCTTCTAAAGAAATAGCAGATATCATGGACACTCTTATTAAGTTAGAAGTTTTGAAAGGTAAAATAAATCTTAAGAAAATAATAGATACATCTTTCATTGAATAGTGGTTATGGAGAGAGACAAAAACAGGAAAAGAGGCTTTAGGTTGCGTCTTTACCACAAAATACTGGGATTGATTGTGTTAATCATTCTTGTATCAGGCGTGGCAGTTTTCTTTTCTACTCTTATTGCCAACAGACATCTTGAGAAGAGAATTAATGAGAAAATAAATGTCATTTTTGACAAAATTTTCTCAGATATCGGGAACGTCTTTGCTAAATTTCAGAGCATAGCAGAAGAGAGCGTACGTAAAAGCAGCGGCTTAGTTGGTTTAGATGCCATAAAAAAGATTGCCCAAAAAACTCAGGATAAATTTCAAACCTATACTCAAGAGACAATCTCAAGCATGGGCGTTGAAGTGTCAAAGTCTGTTAAGGAATTAAGAGAAGCATTATCCGAGGGGTTTGACACTACTCTGGCAGGAACTTCTGATGTTGTGGGAAAAATCATAGATGAGGCGCAGAAGTCAGAAAATATTATTAGCGAAGTGGCAAGCTTTCGCCAGGAGGCATTAAATCAGGCCAGTCTTGATGGGTTTAAGAAGATAGACGGGGTTTTAGGCTTTTTGGGGGAGCATTTAGAGAGCTTAACCGCTGATTTTAGCAAAAAGATAGACGATAACACCATTAATATAGCAAACATATTAGAAGAGCTTTCTAAGGGGGCAATTTCTCAGGACGATGCTCTTAGCAGAATAATTTCTTCTCAAGAAGAACTTAAAAGAAGTATTAAAGAGGGACATAAGAAAATATTTGAGGGTAACAAGAGAGAAATAAAAAGGATAGTGGGTGTGTTAAAAGAGAATATGCGCCTTATGAATTTGAAGATGCAGCAGGATACAGAGAAGGAAAAGATTATTTCTTCCCGCATCTTACAGGATTTATTTGAAAATAACATCACCAAAGTAATCAATATTCAGTCAGAAGCAAAAGAAAAGGCTCTTAAAGTAGAAAAAGACTTATCCCAGAAAATAAAGCTTCTTAATACTTCCCTGCCTAAAAAGCTAAAAGCATATGGGGAAGGTATGAAAAAAGAAATGGACGAGAAAACTCGTCAAACGGTAAGTGGAGCCTTATCTGTTATTGAGAAAGCAAAAAGTTCATTGGTTAGTTCTCAGGATGAGGCAATAGAAGATTTGAAGAAGATTGAAACATCTTCTGTAGAAGAGTTAAGAAATGAAATAAGGAAAGCAGGCAGTTCAACTTTAAGCACATCTATCTCCACAATCTTAGTTATAGGAGTCATTTCTCTTTTAGCAGCCCTTCTTGTTATCTGGACGATTGTAAAGCCTACAACTGTAATGGTTGAGGTGTTTAAGAGAATGGCAAAGGGCGACCTTACTAAGAAAGTTGATATTAAGTCGACGGATGAAATTGGAGATTTGGCTTTTTCTTTTAACCAGTTTGTTGACCAGCTAAAAGCAATGATTACCAAAATTCTTGAGAATACTGAGTACGTTTTTCATGCTGCAGAGCAATTCTCTAGTACAAGCGAAGAGGTAAGTTCCTCCGTAAATCAGATAAATACAACAATTCAGGAAGTAGCGCAAGGTGCTAGCTTGCAGCTGGATAAAATTAGAGAAGTGGTAAATATGCTGGCAAGTCTTTCTGGAGATTTGGCGGCAATGACAGAAAAAGCAAAAGCAGCAGCAGAAAGCAGTATCAAATCAAAAGAGGAGGCAGAGGAAGGTAAAGAGAGGAGTACTCAGTTAATAGATAATATAAATAAGATAACCCAGTCAGTTGAAGCATCTTTTTCAGCAATCGAAGGTCTTAAGGAGAATTCTATGCGCATAGGGAGCATTGTCACTACAATTACTAATTTTGCTGACCAGACCAATTTGCTTGCTCTTAATGCAGCAATAGAAGCGGCCCGTGCAGGAGAAGTAGGAAGGGGCTTTGCTGTGGTAGCTGAGGAAGTAAGAAAGCTTGCCGAAGGTTCTGCTAAGGCAGCAAGTGAGATTTCCCAGTTGGTAGAGAAAATTACCCAAAATGTTGATGAAACAGTTGAGATAGTAAAGAGGTCTGCTGAAGAGGCTTCTTTTGGCAAGGATGCCGTAGAAAGCAGTGGAACTTTACAGGAAAGTATAGCAAAGGCTGCTAACCAGGCAAATGAAGCTATCCTTGCTATTGCTGAACGTGCTCCTCGTCAGTTAGAAGTAGCCCGCCGGATAGAGAATGCCTTAAAAGCTGTAGCAGAAACAGCAGAGAAAAACGCTTCCCATAGTGAAGAAATTTCTTCTAATACAGAAGAGGTCACTGCTGCAATGGAAGAGATGAGCAGCAGTGCTCAGGAGCTTGCCAGAATTTCTAATGACTTAAAGAATTCTGTAAGAGAATTCAAGCTCTAATTTCTCCACCCTTACTTAACTTATTATTGAAAACTCTTGCAATATTATAATACAATATATAAGTTGTATTATGGTTGACAATACAATATATATGTTGTATAATTGAGGCATGAAAAAAGATAGTATTTCTCACTATCAAAATTTAGTTTTGTGCGCCTTAAGTAATAAAATCAACAGTTTCTGCCTAGGTGGTGGAACAGCATTATCACTGTTCTACTTTCACCACAGGATTTCCTTTGATTTAGATTTCTTCACCCAGAGTTTTTCTCCTAAGATAATTGAGAGAACTGTTTCTTTTTTGAGGAAGTATTTAGAGTCTGAAGTTTCTCATGGTAAAAGGAAGTTGAAAATAACTCTTGCCGGAAAAAGTCTAAATGAAAAGAGAGCAAAGGTTATGGTTTATTATCTTTATTTTTCTTCCCGTAATTTCCTGAAGATTGATTTTATAGAGGATGTTTTTTCTTTGATAAAGAGGCCGAGGATAGTTGAAGGCATAAAGATTTTTTCATTAGAGGATATTTACTTACGTAAGATATATACTGTTACAGGAACAGTCTATGTTTCTGACAGTACAGGCCAGCAAAGATTTGTAGGTGGTAGAGAGGATGCCAAAGATTTATTTGATATTTATTTTCTTTCTCATACGTTTATGCCCCTTTCACGGTTTGTTAAAAGATACGGAGACTATACAATAAAGGAGGGGCTAATTGCATGGTTTCATAGTTATGATAGGTTGCAGATGATAGATGGTATATTAAATCTGGATACCGATAAAAGTATAGATTGCAGGTCGATAGAGAGCCATATCAGCAAAGAAATAGATAAGATTATTGAGGAGGAGATAAGGGAAATATGAAAGATTGGTTATGGGACAGGAAGGTGAACATTTCTGAGGTAAAAAGCATATTGAAGAATCCTAATAGCAGAGAGTTTGTTGTTTTTGCATCTTTGCTTTTAGCGCGGAAAAATAATCCTCGGGAAGTTTTTAAAGAATATTTAGACCCTTTATTATTCTGCCGCCATTGGCAGAAAATAAAAGGGAGAATGCGTAAGGATAAGTGGAACCATGAGCGAATTATTTTCTGGCAGGAAATATACAATAAACTTAAAAACCGATACCGCACGCAGGGAATTGTTTTCCGAGAGAAGAAAGGGGAAGTAAAGGGTGTTATTTGCGAAAAGGCAGGAAAGATGATAAGAGATATAAGAAAAGAAGAAGGGTTGTCTCAAAAAGCTCTAGCAGATAAATTAGGTGTATCCCAGCAGTTAATTTCTCGTATAGAGAATGGAAAAGAAAATATTTCTTTAATTACCTTGGACAATATACTCAGAGCATTAGGCAGAGAATTAAAAATTACCTATGCATAACTTCCCCTAGCCTGAAGGTTCCGTGTATAACGTATGTTGTCTCTGGTTCTGTGCTAATCTGCATACGACCATCGACTATTGACCGTTTACTGTAACCTTGTCGCTTTTGACAATACATCCCACGTCCCTACGTGTGTCGTGTGACGTGTGACCTTGTGACTTGGTGACCTTGCTCTGTGTCAATCTGTTTTCATCTGTGGTCATCTGTGTTATACGCGCAGCGAACAATATGACGCCCGAAGGGCATACTTCTTACGTCCTCACGTCTCTACGTCCCTACGTCCTTACGTGTGTCATGTGACGTGTGACCTTGTGA
>CAYVYZ010000040.1:0-13905 GCA_964455875.1 uncultured Planctomycetia bacterium
AGGGTGGAGGAGAGGATAGATGCCACACGGAAGTGTGCAGCGTAGAGACCAAGAGCTATGAGCTATAAACTAACAGCCGTAATAGTGAGTGCGTGTCTTTTGGGAAGAAAATGTCGCTATGATGGAGGGGATTGTCTTGATAAGTCTTTGGTAGAGGCGTTAAAGGATTGTAAGGTAGTTGGAGTGTGTCCTGAGGAGTTAGGAGGGCTTAAAGGAGAACGTGGTCCTTTCGAAATAATAGGGAAAACAGAGGATGTTTTTTTTGAGAAAGCAAAGGTAATAGACAAAAAAGGCGAGGATGTAACAGAAAGTTTTATAAAGGGCACAGAGCGTGCTTTTAAGATAGCAATGGATAATAAAATAAGATTAGCTATCCTTAAGTCAAGAAGCCCTTCTTGTTCGCCGGACTTTGTTTATGACGGAACTTTTAATAATATTTTACGTAGAGGGTTAGGGTTGTTTGCCTACCTTCTTAAAAATAGTGGTATTATTATAGTGAGCAATGAGAAGTTTGTTAAATACCAACAGCACTTTATTGAAGAGTGCAGACGTTGAGATTGATTCTCTGTCTTCTTATATCTATCCCGCAAAAGGTAAGAAGGTAAACTATATTTTTAAAGTTCTTTTTACAAACCGCTGCTCATACAATTGCAGTTACTGTTTTAACAACGTAAAGAGTAACTGTGCGCGTTTCATTTTTAAGCCCCAACGTTTAGCCAATATGTTTATAAACCTATATAAGAAAAACAAAGTGAGGGGTATTTTTCTTTCTAGCGGCATATATAAGACAGAGGATTATTCCCAAGAGAAGATATTGGAAACAGTTATTTTCCTAAGAAGGAGGTTGAACTATAGGGGCTATATTCACGCTAAGGTTCTTCCTCGTGTCAGTTTATCCTTAATTAAAACATTGTTCTCTTATGTTGACAGGTTATCCATTAATTTAGAGTTGCCGGCACAAAAATACTTGAGTAAAGTTTCTAATAAGGATTTCCTTTCAGACCTATTTACAAGACTTAAATACTTAAGCAGACTTAACAATGAATTTCACTTATCGGGTGGTATAACTACCCAGTTCGTTGTAGGGGCTGTGGGTGAGTCTGATAGAGAGATACTTTCTTTTACCGAGAAGTTATATAGGCAATTGAATCTTAGAAGAGTTTATTATAGTGGATTTATTCCTTATAAAGGTATTCCCCTTGAGAATGTTCCTACCGCGGATATCTTAAGAATTAAACGTTTATACGAAGCAGATTTCTTAATTAGAGACTATAATTTTTCATCTTCCGATTTCTCATATGATGAGAATGGGAATTTATTGAAAGACAAAAACGTTAAGGTAGGCTATGCTTTAAAGAATATTCATCTTTTCCCCCTTGATATAAATAAAGCGGGTTTTGAAGACCTTATAAGAATTCCTACAATTGGTAAGAGGAAAGCCAATGATGTTATGGCTTTAAGAAAGGAAGCTAAAATAAATTCCTTCCAAAAGTTAGAAAAAATTGGTATAAGTAAAGAAGCAAGAAGATGGATTTGTTATTAGCCCACTAATTTATAACACATGGGATTTATAAAATTCTTAGGTACAGCAGGAGCACGGTTTGTAATGATAAGGCAGCTGCGTTCTTCGGGAGGAATATGGCTTAATTATAAATCTACCAATATTATCATAGATCCCGGTCCTGGAGCGATTGTCCGTTGTAATCATGCGCGTCCTTCACTTGATCCTACGAGTTTAGACGGCATTATTCTTACCCATAAACATCTTGACCACTCAGGAGATGTAAATGTAATGATTGAGGCAATGACAGAAGGTGGGTTCAGAAAAAGAGGAGTTCTTTTTGCCCCTTCGGATGCTTTCGGTAAAGAGGGAGTTGTCTTTTCTTATTTGAAAAGTTTTCCTAAAAAGATAGTAACACTTAAAGAGGGAAAGTATTCGCTAGGAGATGTTAATTTTTCTGTACCTTTTAAGAATATTCACTCTGTAGAAACATACGGTTTAAAATTCTATCTTGGAAAAGATACTGTTTCTTTTATCTCCGATACCCGGTATACAGAGGATTTGGTAGAGGCATATAAAGATTCAACGACATTAGTTGTCAATGTTGTGTTCTATCAACCGCGCAGAGACTATGAGCATTTATGTTTGGATGAGGCTATTTCTTTGGTCAGGGATATAAGACCTAAAGTGGCGATATTTACCCATTTCGGTATGAGTATGTTGCGTGCCAAACTGCGTGTTGTTGAAGAAAAGGTAAGGAAAGAATTCTCCAATATAAAGTTTGCCTATGACGGGTTTACTTTTCCTTTGTTGTAACCATCTGTATATCAGTATCTTATGAAGAGAGAGGCTGCCAGGAAGATATTAGCTATGTACTCTTTGTTTGTAATTCTTGTTTCTATACTGCCCATAAAAGAGCCTCATATTAAGGAATTCACTTTTGATAAAATAATACATTTTTTTATTTATTTTATTATGACGTATTTCTGCATATTATCCTTTTCTTCATCAAGGTATTTAATGAGTTTTCTTTATGCTTTATTTCTGGGGATTTTCATTGAGATTGTTCAGTACTTTTTGCCTTATCGCTCCTTTGATTTTAAAGATATTATTGCTAATAGTTTAGGCAGTATTGTAGGTATATTTTTGTTCTGGAAGTTAGAAAGATAATATGTGTGGTTAAAGTAGTATGAGAGAAAAAGAAATTGTTACTTTAATAGATATGTTTTATAAAAGTGCTGATATGTTTTCTGATAAAGAGGCCATTGTGTTTGGAGCTAAGAGGATAAGTTATAAGGAGATAAAGGAAATTTCTGCAAAGTTTGCCTCTGCTCTTTACCGGAAAGGGATAAAAAAAGGCGACAGAGTTTGTTTATGGCTCCATAATTGCCCTGAATTTATATATTCATATTTTGCAATAATTTCTTTGGGGGCGATAGTTGTCCCTATAAATAACCTCTTTAAGAGAGAAGAGGCTAAGTTTATTGTAGAAAACTCCCACGCATCTATAATCATTGTATCTATTGATAAGGTGGAGGATTCTAAGATTATTCTTTCTAGGGTCTCATCGCTTAAACACATTATTTGTACTTCTTCTTGTAGTGATGCCTCGGTAGAGAAGTTCTATAGGTTAATTGAGAAGGAAGCCCCTTTTTTAGGAGAAAAACTTACTGCTGACTGCATAGCAGAAATAATTTATACCTCGGGTACAACAGGTATTCCTAAAGGAGTTTCTCTAACCCATAGGAATCTTCTTTTCAATGTGAAAGATTGCGCTGACGCTATCAAGGTAAAGTCGAAGGATTGTTTTTTATGTATTTTGCCACTTTTTCATTCTTTTGCTTCCACTGTGTGTATGCTTCTTCCTTTTTATCGAGGGGCTAAGATTGTTCTTATGAGGACAGTAAAACCTTTTAGGCGCCTGTTAAGGGCGGTGTATCGAAACAGAGTTACAGTGTTTGTTGGTGTCCCTTCTATATATAATATCTTAGCTCAAATGAAGATACCATGGTACAAGCGGTTTTTGGTAATAGTTATTAATCCGGTGAGAATTTTTATTTCAGGAGCAGCGGCGCTTTCGGCTGGCGTATTAAAGAAGTTTGAGAAAAAATTTAAGCGGCCCCTTCTTGAAGGATATGGGCTTACCGAAGCTTCTCCTGTAGTGTCTTTAAATCCGCCACGGAGAAGAAAGTTGTCTTCTGTGGGATTACCTTTGGCTTCTATTAAAGTTAAGGTGGTAGATGATAAAGGAGTAAGTTTATCAACAGGGAAGATAGGAGAACTTTTAGTTAAAGGTCCCAATGTGATGAAGGGATATTATGGCTTACAGCAAGAGACAGATAAGGTTATAAAAGAGGGGTGGCTTTATACCGGAGATTTGGCTTTTCTTGACGATGAGGGGTACATTTACATAAGAGGCAGAAAGAAAGATATGATTAATGTGCGTGGGTTTAATGTCTATCCAAGGGAGATTGAGGAGCTTTTATATAAACAGCCTGGGGTTAAAGAGGCCGCGTGTGTCGGTATAAAACATCCTCACCGTGGCGAAGTTCCTGTTGCCTTTGTTGTGGGTGACAGTATAGACGAAAGAAGCCTTCTGAGATATTTACGTACCAATCTTGCTTCTTATAAAGTGCCGGTTAAGATTATAAAAAAGGATAAGCTTCCCAAAAACACGACAGGCAAGATATTAAAGAGAGAGTTGAAAAAAGAGGTAGAGAATATCTTTTTTAAAAATCTTTCTTCCTCTGATGCCAAACTTCTTTAGATGAGAGCAGAACCTTTTAAAATACTGTTTAATGATGAGTATGTTGTTGTCATTGATAAGAGAGTAAGGCTTTTAGTTCACCCCTCTCATAAAAAAGAAAAACATACTTTAACTTCTGTGCTGAAAGATACTTTAGGGGAGCCTGTCTATCCTTGCCACCGTCTGGATAGAGAAACAACAGGGATTATTATCTATGCTAAGACTAAAGATATCCAAAAAAACATTATGGAGCAATTTAGAAAAGGTTTAGTGAAAAAAGAGTATCTTGCTTTTGTAAAGGGAAGGCCACCAAAAAGTAAAGGGTTATTTGATGAGTATATTTTAGATAAAGAGGGTGTGCGCTTTGGCGAAAAGAAAAAAAGAGCAAAAACCCATTACCGCCTTATAAGAAACTTTGGAGAATTTAGTCTACTGAAGCTTACTCCTCTTACAGGAAGAACGAACCAAATTAGAATCCATCTTGCTAAACACAAAATGCCCATTCTGGGAGAACGTAAATACGCTTATAGAAAGGATTTCCTCGTAGGCTTAAGGAGAGTTGACTTTAGGCGATTAGCCCTTCATGCTTCGTTTATAAGTTTTATTCATCCTGTAAGCAAAAAAAGAGTGGAGATAAGAATAGGGCTGGCTAAAGATATGGAGGAATTTATCAGCTCATACAGAAGTTGAAAAGGAGACGATTAAATAGTATAGTATAATAGTAACAAATCTGAAAAAATTCTTTTAGTGGAAAAAGGAGGTAGAAATGGTTTTAGGGATTATATTAATTATTGCAGGACTCTTGATTGCTATTTATCCACAGCTTCTTTCTTTTATTGTAGCTTTTATTCTGATTTTTTCAGGTCTATTTTTTGTTTATCTGGGTTATTATTATCGTAAGGCTTCACGTACTTTTGACGATCCTCTTATAAACTTCTTTTTCCGTTTGTAAGAATTGAATATGCCTATTTACCATTACTGTGCCAAGGACAGAAGAAGAAGTTGTAATTATTGCAGGGATGGTTTTGATATTTTTGCTAAGGTTGGTGATGAGCCTTTAAAGAAATGCCCTAAATGCGGTAGTCCTATTGTGAAAACTTTCTCAGCGTTTTCTGTTGGATTTTCTAAAAGTTCTTTTGACAGTAAAGCAAAGGAAAAAGGGTTCCATAAGTTAAAAAAGGTAGACAAAGGAAAATATGAGAAGATATATTAAGGAAGGAGGAATAGAATAGAAGATGAAAAAAGATGTCTTTATCCATCATCGCCCCCAGTGGAAGACTCATATTGGTTTTGTTCTTGCTGCTGTGGGTTCGGCAATCGGTCTTGGTAATATATGGCGTTTTCCTTATCTTTGTTATAAGAATGGAGGAGGGGCATTTCTTATCCCTTACTTTATTGCCCTTTTTGTGGTGGGTATTCCTCTTATGATTCTTGAGATTGGCTTAGGGCATAAAATGAGAGGTTCTGCTCCTGCAAGTTTTGCCAGTATTTCTAAAAAATGGGAATGGGTAGGATGGTGGCAGGTTATTTTTGTGATGTTTGGTATTGTGTTATACTACTCCGTGATTATTGCCTGGTGCTTTAACTTTTTTTTCTATTCTTTTAATCTTTCCTGGGGAGCTGACCCTAATGCTTTCTTTTTCCAGAAGTTTCTTGTGGCAAGCGAAGGTCCTTTTGATTTGGGAGATTTAAGAACGCCTATACTTTTTTGTCTTCTTTTGGTTTGGCTGTGTAACTGGGTTATTGTATTCAGCGGCGTCCAGAAAGGATTGGAACGCGCCAACAAAATTTTTATGCCCCTTCTTATCCTACTTACCTTAGTTATTGTAGTTTGGAGTATAAGACTTCCGGGTGCAAGGGAAGGTATTGCTGTTTATCTTAGGCCTGATTTCAGTCGTCTAAAAGATATAAAAGTGTGGATGGATGCTTTCAGTCAGATATTTTTTACTTTAAGTTTAGGTTTTGGCATAATGGTAGCATATGCTTCATATTTGCCTAAGAGGAGTGAAATAGTAAGGGATTCTTTCGTTATAAGCATTTTTAACTGCTTGTTCTCGTTACTTGCCGGCTTTGGGGTCTTTTCTATTCTGGGATATATGGTTCACTCTACATCAAAGGGGTTTTCAGAGGTAGTAGATCAGTCTATAGGTTTAGCATTTGTGGCGTATCCTAAAGCTATAAGTATGCTTCCAGCATTTCAGCGTGGGTTTGGTCTTATCTTCTTTGGCATTCTTGTTATTGCTGGTCTTTCCTCAGCTATTTCTATCTTGGAAGCATTTACTTCTGCAATAATAGATAAGTTTCATTACTCGCGTAAACTCGTTGTTTCTGTTCTTTCTGTTGCTGGGTTTTTAGGAGGGATTATTTTTACTACTCAGGCAGGTATTTATTGGCTGGATATTGTAGACCATTTTCTTACGCAATATGGTTTAGTTCTTGCTGCTATTTTTGAGTGTGTTATTTTAGGTTGGTTTTATAAGGCGACTAAACTACGAGAGCATATTAATCATTATAGCAGGTGGAATTTAAACAAATGGTGGTGGGATAGTTCCGTTAAAGTTATTACTCCTGTTGTTTTGATATCTCTTCTAGTCTCCTCTTTAATAGGAGAGTTTTCCAAACCCTATGGAGATTATCCTTGGCTTGCTATTATTGTTATTGGCAGGGATTGGTTAATCTATACATTGTTTTTTGCTGTTATTGTGGCATCTCACGCCTGGAAAATAGAACCAAAGAATCGGATGCTGTCTTTAGAGTAATTTCCCTTCGTGTTCATCCAAGGGATAGAGGTGTATGAGAAGAAGATTCATCATCTTTTGCTCCCTTAGTGTAGTTTTATTCCTTTTTCTTTTCTCTTTTTATAATTTTAAGCATTATCAAGAAAAAAGAAAGGTAGAGGAGCAATTAAAGGAAAATGTCAACTCGTTGGTTAATTCCTTCAATTGTGAGAGTCCATTTCTTATTAAACTTCTTAGCAAGGATGGTATTATTTTATCTTATCGTGACAATAAGAAGCTTCCCGCAGCCAGTCTTATAAAAATACCTGTTATGGTGGCAGTATTGTTTGCTGCAAAAGAAGGTAAAGTTTCTTTGGGAAAATTAATTACTTTGAGAAAGAAAGATATAACAACAGGTTCAGGAATCTTAAAGCATAAAAAACTTCCCTATACAATTAGTATAGGTAAACTCTTAGAGTGTATGATTGCTTACAGCGATAATACTGCTACTAACAAATTTATCGATATCTTGGGATTTGATTACATAAACGTAGTTTTTGAGAAAATAGGCCTGAAGGATACTGTACTTCAACGGAGAATGATGGATTTTTATTCACGAAAAAAAGGCTTAGAGAATTATACTTCCTGTAGGGATATGGGGTATCTTCTCGAAAAGATGTATAAAGGCGAGTTAATAAGTCCTTTTTATTCACAGCTTATGATTTTACTTCTTAAAAGGCAGGTTATAAACGATAGGATACCTAAGTATTTGCCACCTGCGGTAACGGTGGCTCATAAGACAGGGTTAGAGAGAAGTATAGTAGCGGATGTTGGCATTGTATTTTCCAACAGTTGTAACTATATCATTTGTGTTATGGTGGATAAGTTTAAGAATTATAAGGAGGCAAAAGATTTTATTGCTAAATTATCTTTGGTTGTTTATAATACCCTAAAGGATTATAAGAGTTAGGCTTTAAGGAGGAGGTAATGTTTGTTTTGGGTAATCTGTTCTTAGCGTTGGCAAAGATACTTGATATCGGCATAACTATTTTTTACTGGCTTATAATTGTAAGGGCCCTTATAAGCTGGGTTAACCCCGATCCTTACAACCCTATTGTTCAATTTCTATATAAGACTACTGAGCCCATACTTGAGCCTATAAGGAGACTTATTCCTGTTCATTATTCCATAGGTATTGATATTTCTCCTCTTATAGCTTTCTTTATTCTTATTTTCTTGCGGATATTTCTTGTAAATACTTTACTGGGCATTGCTGCGCGTTTAACTTAATAGAGTAATGGAAATAATTTCAGCAATCATTCCTTTAATTCTTATAATTATTATCTTTTTTTTTATTGTGCGTATCGCTACAGTTATATTGAAGTTGACCGGTCTTGACGAGGATACTGCGCGTTTTCAGGCGATATCTGCATTTACAGGAACAGGATTCACCACGCGTGAGGCAGAACTTATTCTTGAAGACCCTATAAGGAGGAGAACCGTTACTGTCCTTATGATTCTAGGCAAGGTAGGTATAGTATCTATTATCGCAGGGCTCTTTCTGTCTTTTGGAAAGGACAGTCTGTTTGCCGATGCAGGCAAGGCTCTTTTCTTAATCCTTTCCATACTCATTCTTTATAAGTTGACCACGCTTAAAGGATTCAGCCGCACTTTAAACCGTTTCATTGAGAAAAGAATTGTGGCAAGAGGTTTTATAAAGCAGAAGACATTAGAGGAGCTTTTTTCTTTACCCAAAGGTTATGGCATTGCAAAGTTGTTGATAACTAAGGAGTCTAAAGAAAATGGACATACTCTTTCTGAAGCAGGTTTTATTGAAAAGAATATTCTTGTGTTATGTATTGAGAGAAAAGGGACAATCGTTCCTTTTCCCCATGCCGAAGATAAGCTAAAGGATGGTGACCGCCTTTTATGTTATGGTCTCTTAAAAAATATAAAATCATATACTGTCTAAAGCTTGCTGGGAAGCTAAAGAAAGGAGTGCGTTATGAAGATTTCTGAATATTTTAGAGAAGAAGATTGCATTATGGAGCTAAAGTCCAAGACAAAAGAAGAAGCAATAAAAGAAATAGCCGAGATGCTTTATAAAAAAGGTAAAGTAAAGGATATTGATAAGTTCATAAGTGATATTTTAGAGAGAGAAGAGTTGGGTTCCACTGGTATTGGTCATGGCATTGCTATCCCTCATGCCAGAACAGAAGCAGTTTCTGATTTTGTTATTGGATTTGGGCGTTCCTGCAGCGGTATAGATTTTAATTCTATAGATGGGGAGAAGGTTAATTTTGTCTTTCTTATGGGGGCAAACCCCAGTCAGTTAAATCTTTACTTGCGTCTTCTGGCAGAGCTGTCAAAGTTTCTTATGAGTGCCTCTTGTCGTAAAGAGTTAATGGAGGCAAAAGATGCTTCAAGCGTTATTGAGATGGTAAAAAGGTTTGAAGGCAGCTAAGCCTAATCTTTCCCCGAAGTAATTTATGAAAGAAGCAGTTTTAGCTTTGGTTTTAGCAGGGGGTAAGGGCGAACGTTTATATCCCCTTACTTTAGAAAGGACCAAGCCTTCTGTACCCTTCGGCGGAAAATACAGGATAGTTGATTTTGCTCTTAGTAACCTTGTTAATTCAGGAATATATGCAATATATGTTCTTGTGCAGTATAAATCGCAGTCGTTGATTGAACATATAAGAACTACTTGGAGAAAAGCAGGTGTATTGCCGCAACACTTTATTACTGTTGTTCCTCCCCAGATGCGCCGAGAGAATATAAAAGAATGGTATAGAGGAACGGCTGACTCAGTGTATCAAAACATAAACCTTATTTATGATTTTAAGCCGAAAATAGTTGCTATATTTGGTGCTGATCATATTTACAGAATGAACATAAAACAAATGATTGATTTTCATATAAGAAAGAAGGCTCATCTTACCATATCTATTGTTCCTGTGGAGCAAAAGGAGGCAAAGAAATTTGGCATTTTAAGAGTGGATGATAATTTTAAAGTGAAGAGCTTTCGAGAGAAGCCTTCTCTTAAGGGAAAGAATATGGTATTTGCTTCTATGGGTAACTATATTTTTGATACGGATACTTTGATAGATGTATTGGAAAAAGTCTCTGATAAGACTACTACGCATGATTTTGGGCGGGACATCGTGCCTTACTTAATAAGAAAGAAAGCAAAGGTGTATGCTTATGATTTCTCAAGAAATAAAATCCCTTTGCTTAAGAAATACGAAGATAGATTTTATTGGAGAGATGTGGGTACCATCTATAGCTATTGGTGTGCTAATATGGATTTGTTAGGAGAGGAGCCACGTTTGGACTTAAACAACCCTTTATGGCCTATATATGCATCTAATTTTAATGTCCCTCCTAGTTATATAGCAGGCTCCTCAATTAGTAATTCTTTGGTGGGAGAAGGATGTCGGATATACAACGCAGAAGTTATTAATTCTATCTTAGGAAGAGGAGTGGTTGTAGAGAAGGGTTGTAGGATAAAAGACTCGATAATTATGGATTTTACCATTGTAAGAAAGAATTCCCAAATTAACAGAGCCATTATAGACAGGTTTAATATTATAAACAGCAAATTTATTGGATATTCTGTGCAGCATGATGAGAAAAATTATTTTATTGATTCTTCAGGTATTGTAGTTGTAAAGAGGGGGTCTCGTAAGCCATTTAAGGGAGGAGGCTATGGATATCTTTAGTGCTATAGAAAAGCGAAGAAGCATAAGAGGTTACCTTTCTAAGGAGGTTGAAGAGGAAAAGATTAAAAAGATTCTTGAGGCAGCTCGTCT
Source organism: uncultured Planctomycetia bacterium (assembly GCA_964455875.1). Classification (GTDB taxonomy): domain Bacteria; phylum Omnitrophota; class Gorgyraeia; order Duberdicusellales; family 4484-171; genus CAZWON01. The sequence continues at coordinate 10,774 of CAYVYZ010000040.1, forward strand.
TGCTCCCTCAGCAAGTAACCGACAGGAGTGGCGTTTTATCATAACTAAGGATAAAGATAAAAGGGAGGCGTTGTGTAAAGCAGCAAAAAACCAGGGGTTTGTAAGGGAAGCTCCAGTGGTAATTGCTTGTTGTGCCGAGACAGATAATCATATAATGAGTTGTGGGCAGTTGTGTTATCCCATTGATGTAGCTATTGCCATTGAGCATATATGTTTAGCAGCAGTGGCGTTGGGTTTAGGGACCTGTTGGATAGGAGCTTTTTATGAAGAGGAGGTTAAAAGAATACTTGATATTCCCTCTTCAGTAAGAGTTGTGGAACTGCTTACTTTAGGTTATCCTAAGGATGGGACTCGATATCCTCCCAAGCGACTCCCTTTAGAGAAAATAGTATTTAAAGAGATGTGGGGTATTCCTTACTACACTTAACTTAAGAAAATTAAGGGGATATCGGTATATTTATATCCGTGGTAAGCTGATTTTCTGCATTAACAACATCTCTATTTACTTTTTTAAGGCAACGGTAGACTTTTGACTTTAAAGAAGAAGTAATTGTAGGAGACAAAGACATTTCTCTTAAAACCTGAATAGCCATTCGAAAGTAACGTACAATTTCTCCTTCATCTATAGCACAGAGTTTGTTAAGCTTATAGAAGCTTATTCCTTCATACCACGCACAAGCAGCGTCGGCAAGGTTAAAAGAAAAACTTTTACTTAAAGGATATATATGAAACTTTCTTTCTACTCTATGAATCTCTTTCATAAAGTACTTAAATTCTTTCTTTAATCTTTTTGTTTTCTTTGTGAGTTTTGGTTTTTTTTCTCCTTTACGTGGTTCATACACTAAAGCACATATAACTACGAAAAAGGATAATTCATCCAGGGAATCAAATACACCTTTTTCGTATAGTTCTCCTACTTGGAGTTCAAAACTGTATACTCTTGAAGCTAATTCTGCTTTCCAGCTTATACCTCCATTTAGTATGTATTTCATTTCTTTTAGAAGAGCAACTTTTCTTCTAAGAAGGTTTAAAGCTTCTTTCTTTTTGAAATAATTTGTCTGTTTAAAAAGAAAAGAACGGGGATATATATCGTATAGTTTTTCTTGCATAATGTTGTAGAGGTTTAAAATGGTAGCATAACAACTTCTTAGTTGGCTTACTATAGGTTCATATTCGCCATATATTATATTTTCCAATTTGTTTGCATCGATACGCGCAGGGTCCACTCTTATATAGACAAATCCTTTTGAGTCAATACCTCTTCTTCCTGCGCGGCCTGCCATTTGATAGAAATCTCGTACCTTTAGATACCTTGATGTTCTGCCATAGTATTTATATAGAGTATCGAATACCACTGTCTTAGCAGGCATATTTATTCCCAGAGCAAATGTTTCTGTGGTAAAGATAAGCTTTAAGAGACCTGTGGTAAATAATCTTTCAATTATTTCCTTTAAAGGAGGAAGTAGTCCTGCGTGGTGATAAGCGATACCTTTTTTAATGAGAGGATAGAGAAAATTGATATGAGTAGTATCAGCCACATCGAAGGTTTCTGTAAGTTGGCTGAACAGTTCCACAACTGTGTTTTTTTCTTTGTCTTTAAGCAGGTTAAAACTATATATCTGGTGTGCAAGAATTTCACAGCGCCTGCGGGAGAAAGAGAAGTATATGCATGGTAAGAGATTGTTGGATTTTAGGTGCATAACAAGAGAGCTTAATTTGTTTGGTTTAATATGGTAACTGTTATTGCTGTAAGGTTTAGAGAGAAATTTTGACTTTTTTAACTCTTTGTAGGTGAAGAAGAAGCTGTTATTGCACTGATAACGGAAGGTTAAAGGAACAGGCCTTTTCTTTTCAACAACTTTTTTTATGGGATGAGTGTGTACTGACTTAAGCCATTGAATGAATTCGTCTATATTGGGCAGTGTTGCACTTAAGGCAAGAAGGCGCATATGTTTAGGAAGGAGGATGATTGTTTCTTCCCATACTGTGCCCCGTTCTATATCGTCAAGGTAATGAATTTCATCAAATATAACCCACATTTTATCATTAAAACGCGCAGGAGAAGTTAATATGGCATTGCGGAATATCTCGGTAGTCATAATAATAAGAGGAGCACTGGGGTTGATGCTAACATCTCCCGTAACAATACCTACATTGTTAGCATATTTCTTAGAAAAATCTCTGAATTTCTGATTGCTTAAAGCCTTTATAGGAGCAGTGTATATTACCCCTTTATTCTCTTTTAAGCACGCATCTATTATATACTCGGCAATAAGAGTTTTTCCTGCACCGGTGGGAGCAGACACAATAACAGAGTATCCTTTCAACCCAAACTCTATTGCTTTCTTCTGAAAATCATCTAATAGAATTGTTTCTTTCATAGACAATTAGCATTATACCAAAAGATTGGCATAAAATTACAAAAATATAATTAAGTGGACACGAAGGAGCCAAAAATTATTTGACAACCCCACACCACGAAGTATAATTTTAAGTGAAACAATGAATATTAATTTAGGCAATACCAAAAAAGTTATCTTCTTTTTTTCTTTCCTTTTTATCTTTTCTCCTTATTATCTTTTTTCTGAGGATTTAAAACAGGAGCTTGAAGGAAAACTAAAAGTTTTAGAGGAGAACATTTTAGAGGAGAAGAAGCGGATTATATCCTTGAAGGAGGAAATCTTACGTATTCAGGAAGAGAGAAAAAAGATATCTTCACGGTTAAAAGAAATAGAATTAAAAGACAAAGAGATTGCTGAGCTAAAAGATAAATTAAAAAACGCTTCGAAACAGAAAGACGACCTATCCAGCAAGTTAAAAGACGCTCAGGCTCAGATAGCCTCTCTTAAAGAGAAACTGAAGGCTCAACCCAAGAAACAAATCGTATACAAACCATCACCCGAGATGGAAAAAGAAATAGCTTCTCTTAAAGAGGAGCTTGCCAAAAAGGGTAAAGAGATAGCACGTCTTAATGAAACTGTTGGTTATTTGAACAAGGATATCATTAACAAAAACAAGACAATTTCTCAGTTGAAGAATAAAACTTCAATTGTCGCTGATGAGGCACAGAGAGAAATAGACGACCTATCCAGCAAGTTAAAAGACGCTCAGGCTCAGATAGCCTCTCTTAAA
>CAYVYZ010000040.1:14005-16581 GCA_964455875.1 uncultured Planctomycetia bacterium
AGACGACCTATCCAGCAAGTTAAAAGACGCTCAGGCTCAGATAGCCTCTCTTAAAGAGAAACTGAAGGCTCAACCCAAGAAACAAATCGTATACAAACCATCACCCGAGATGGAAAAAGAAATAGCTTCTCTTAAAGAGGAGCTTGCCAAAAAGGGTAAAGAGATAGCACGTCTTAATAAGCTTATTGAGCTTTCCAAAGAAGACCTTAACCAAAAGGATAAAGAGATAGATAATCTAAACAATAAAGTCTCTATTTTATCTAGCGAAGCTCAAGATAAAATAGACAGCCTTCTTGAAAAAATTAAAGAAGCTGAGAGTAGAGAAAATGAATTAGTGGCAAAGTTAAAGAAAAAAGACAGTACAATTGAATATCTAAAGAATAAGCTCAAGGCAAAACAGAAGAAAAAAATCGTATATAAACCTCTTCCCAAAGATAAAGCAAAGATAGAAAGCCTCAAGGAGGAAATTAAAAGAAAGAAAGAAGAGATAGAGTCATTAAAGAAGAAGCTTTCACAAAAGCTTGACCCTTATAAGGATAGGATAAAAGAGCTTACCGAAGAGGTAGAGACGAAGGATAAAGAGATAAAGTATCTTAAGGGTGTTATCCGCGAAGCAATTGAGAAGATAAAGTCACTTTCAACCCCTTTATCATCCTATCAGTAATTCTTTAATTGAAGATGAGAGTTTGTATATTCCTTTCTTATTACCTAGAGGGAATTCTTCTTACTACTGATACATAAACGGAAGATGTATTTTATTAGATTAGAAAAGAGAGAATGGGTATTAAGAGGCTTTACCTTTATTGAAGCTGTTATGGTTATTGTTATCTTGGGGATTCTTGTTGTTGTCGCTAATCCAAGGTTTGAAATATTCTATGAGCTTAAAATAAGAAGTGCTGCTAAAAAGATAATTTCTGATATTCGTTATACCCAAAGCCTGGCGATGTCTCAACATGAGGATTATGCGGTTTCTTTTGATATTTATGATGACAGTTACAGGGTATATCGTATTTCTGATAATACAACGGCAAAAGACCCCTTTAGCAAGACGGATTTGGTTGTGGATTTTGACAATGAGAATTTATATAAAGGTATAAACATTGTTTCAGTTGATTTTGATACTACAAATGTATTAAGATTTAACTGGGAAGGGACTCCTTATGATGGTAACGGAGATATTTTGAATAATACAGGAATGATTGTGCTCCGTTACAAAGGAAAGAACCTGACAGTGTATATAGCACCTCAGACAGGAAGGGTAAGTTGGCAATGAGGAAAAATATCTTTAAGAAGACATTAACTCTTATTGAACTTATTGTTGTTATTGTTATCTTAGGTTTAGCCATCCCTGTGTTAATGGGGCTTCTCACTCAGGCAAATCTTAATGTTTTACACTCAGAATTTGTGGGTAGTGCAAATTTCTATGCTGAAGAATTGATGGAAGAGATAATTCTTAGGCGTTTTGATGAAAATGAATCTTCTCCCTGGAGTACCTCTTTAGGTCCGGATACTTCTACGTTAGGCATTGATGGGTCGACTCAGGAAAATTATACTGACCATAATAACTGGGACGATGTTGATGATTATAATGGGTACTCTGATACTCCCCATAAAGGGTATACAAGGAGTGTAAGCGTTGAATATGAACAGTTAAACGGCACCACCTGGCAGACAGCTTCTAGTTCCCCCACTGATTATAAAAAGATTACAGTTTCTGTGTCAAAGACAAGTGGCGATATGCCTACAGTAAGATTGGTTACGTTGGTGGGTGGTTATTAAAAATATGAAGAAATCAGTTACGCTGATTGAGCTTGTAGCAGTAATTGCTATTGTGGGTTTACTTTCTGTAGGGTTTGCCTGGTATCTTATTGATGTAGTAAATACTTATAATTTTGTCTCTTTTAGAAGCGAGGTAGTTAATACAGCAAGGAGTGCTTTCATGCAGATGACAAGAAAAATCCGCCAGATAAAAAAACGCACCCCCTCAGAGAATACTATTGAGGTTGCTGATGATGGAACTCTGCAGTTTATATCTTTAGATACAAATGACAATGATATTCGCATAAGATACAGATTATCAGGAAATGACCTTTATTATGATTTAGATGGCGATTTTGATGGGGATTTTGAAAGTTCCCACTTATTAGTAAGTGGATTATATAACTTTAATTTTAAATATTATGCCGAAGATGGTACAGAGCTTAGTCCACTTCCTCTTTCTTATTCTGATAGAGAAGATATCTATCAGATTGGTATAGAGTTTGAGGTAAGAGAAAGGGACCAAAGTTATCAATTTCACACTAAGATTTGTCCGAGAAATCTTAAAGAGTAAAAAATATGAGAGATTCAGTAACATTAATTATTGCTATATTCTTTATGCTGATTTTTGCTCTTCTTGGCACAACCCTTTTACAGATGCAGGCAGTGGATTCCCAGCTCAGCTTAAGAAATTTTGATTCAGAAAGAGCCCTTTATATAGCAGAGTCAGGAGCAAGCTGGGCTCTGGTTTATGTAAAAAACCATCCTGACTTTAGAGGAACCCTGAGTCACACGTTGGATTATGGAGAGTATTCTGT
>CAYVYZ010000041.1:0-2077 GCA_964455875.1 uncultured Planctomycetia bacterium
ATATCTCTAAATGCTAAGGCATAAGATAAATAAAACTTAACCTTAAAAACATAAGGAGTATACCCTTTTAGAGAAGCTCTCTTGTTACTAAGCTTCCTCCTTGCCTGATTAAGATTCTCTTCTGCCTTATCAATCTCTCCATAACGCAATTGCTTTACTGCCTTATCAATTCTTCGCGATACTTCTTTAAGTTGTAACTTGTGGTAAAATAGTGATTTTTCTGCTATCTCTTTTCTTACACCTTTAACAACATCTATTATTAAAGGATCTTGGTATATATCAAAAATGGGTCTATTATCTCTATCTTTTACAAATCTTATAAACCGTTTCTTGCCATCGATTACCTTCAACTCTACGCAGGCACCAACGAGGTCCCTAAACTGCCCCCAGTATCCTCCCACTTCAATTACTCCTCTTTTATTAATCTGAACGTTAGTAATAATATAGGTATCAATTTTCCCTGTTGGTAGAGACAGCTTTTTACAATTCCATTTCTCAAACACCCCTACGGGCTCTCCTCTTATAAATGAATCATCCTTCCCATTGGGGAAAACTCTGAATATACAAGACATCTTCTTAGTAACAGATATTCCATTTTTTTGTGCAGTAACCTCAAGTACATAAGCCTTTTTTCCTGTAGGATTGCATATTCTTGAAATATGGACCTGCGCATAGGAAAATCTTCTCCCGAAGTTAGCATACTCTGAGTCCCCTATAACTAGAGAGCCGTCTTTAGATAAAGGAAAATTATGAATCTGATGTTTGTCCGTAAGGCGATTGAATTCTGCTGTTCTTACTGCCCTATAGAAATAAGATACGTACTTTTTGGCAACATTATTCCATACAAGAGAAAACTGAATGTTGTCACCTCTATTAAGACACACGCACCTGGTAAGAATTCCTCCCTCAACCACAACCATTACAGGTTCATCTTGATAAGTACTATTCAATCTAAAACACGGCCGTGGCCGTCTAGGCTTTTCTCCATCAAGATGTGGCCGACCACTACCTAAAAATAGTTTACCTTCACCATTCAGTTTCCGTATAAGAGCAACATTTTTGTATTGAATAAGACGGCTCTGTTTAATTTTCTGAGTGACAAACTCAATTATTCTTCCAGTTTCTACATCAAAAACAGGATAAAGGAAAACTTTTTTATCCAAAGCAGGCACATAAAACATAAGAGGAATTCCATAAGACAACTCAAGTTCATACCTTAATTTTGGAAACTTTCTAAATTTCCCTATAAACCGTCCATTAACAAACAATTCACCTGAAGGGGGAAATACTCCCTTTATCCTTATACGCTTCATTTTACTTACATTATAATCTCCTCTTTGTAGCTCTCTATCATCAAACTCTCCAACAAAAGGACTATTCCTTTCCCTAACTGCATCTACCCAAAGAGAAAATTCATCAATAGAAGGCAACACTAATCCTGCTCTCCTTTTAAGGCGCGCCGCTACATCTTCTTCCCACCAGAAGTAATCATCTCTAGTAACAGATGATGATGATTTATCCCCGAACTCTTCTTCATAAAAACTCTTCACTGCTACAAAAAGATAAAGTTCGTACACAAGCGAACGTAACACACCAGGAGCATAAAAATCGTAAGTAACAGCATCAAAATGGATAAGAGCACGGTTGTAGTTCTTCCTAAGGTAAAAACTGATTCCTGTAACCAACTCTTCATAAACACGCTCTGATTCTACAACTTCAATTAGAGAAAGATTCTTAAACTCACAAGAGGGATTTAAAAACATGTTATACATAGGAAATAAAAGGCAACCATCAAACTTGTTTTGAGCATCCACAAAAGTAAGATAAGCTTTACCTATCTCTCCTCTTTCCATAAATAACATACCTGCAAGCAAGTAAGTAGCAGGATTATATCTATCTCTGCGATAGGCTTTCTTAAACTCTTTCTGTGCTTGCTTTAAGTTGCCCTTACCCATGAAAAAGTAAGATTTACGTCGATACACACAAGATTGCACAGGATTTATTTTGCGTGCAATATCATAAAATATCAAGGCTAACTCAAAATCTCTCATACGTATGTGGTTATCACCTTTTTCTA
>CAYVYZ010000041.1:2177-16169 GCA_964455875.1 uncultured Planctomycetia bacterium
ACCAATAGGAGAACTACTCTTCTCTTGATATTGACGAACTACTATCTTAAACCATCTATTTTTGGATACCTCTTGTTCGAAAAATTCTCTTATTTGCGGTAATTTGTAATTTCCTTCTCTTATATACCATGTATTAAGTAGTAAATAGTACTTCTCGACGTTATCCTCGGTAAGGCAAAAGAAAGGAAAACCGTTCTTTAAAAGAATAAAGTTAAGAAGGAAATCCGCACTTCGATGATTGCCGTTATGGAAAGGCTGGTATTTTACAACCTGGATAAATATTTTAGTAGCAAACCTAATAGGCGAACGTCTAATTTCATTAGCCGCTTCTTTAGATAACATATATTTAAAAAGCGCCTCCATATCTTCTCTGGTACAGTTAAGGAGAGAATAACCACTAACATCAAGTTCCCGATTATCTCTATAATTAGTTATATCCTGAAACTCCACAAAGTACTGTTCGAGAGTGCGCCAATTTTCTATAGGGACTTCTTTTATAATGTTACTCAAATATCGCAATGAAGAAATGTACTCTTCTATATCAAAGTTCAATAAATTACCGGTACTTAATTTACCTTTAAGTTGAGGTAACTTTACCGTTAAATTGGAAAGGATACTCTCGATTTTTCTATGGTTTTCTCTAATATAGTCTTCTGGAAGCTCAAATTCTACATATCTGTTGTACCATACATCTTTTTTGTCTGAATGTACTCTATAAATACTGCTACTCGACTTCTCAGAATATGGTTTTGGGCTCTTATAATCCGGGGTATTTAGTCGTACAATCTCCTCATAAACTGACTTTGGCATTCTCTCAACAGCCACCGGTTCTATATCTACAATACTATCTGGCACAAAAAGTCTTGTGTTTCTTCTCTCCCGCGAAGAATTAACCGGTTGCCTCACATTTTTATTTTTATACCCTAAAATAGCTTCAATTTCATAAATATCCTCACAACAGATATCTATTAAATCTCTAGTTGTGTTAAGGAAATTCGTATCTATTATAGTGCCATCGCTGCGAGATATTTTGTTGTCAAAAAATCTTCTCAATAATAAAACAATCTCTTTACGTGGCTGTAGATACTTCTCGCCGTTATTCGTAAAATCAAACTTAAAATAATGTGGTGTTTTTATAAACAATGCTCCATTTGATGAGTGTAAATACTTAAAAAGATGCGGTGCAAGAAATTTCCAGTAATATCTGGCAGCATCATATCTATATATTTCATCTAAAGATTTATCGAAATATGCAATCTTTTCTTTATTTCTGCCTAAGAAGGAAAAATATAACTTTATATCCTCATTAGTATGGATTAAGTCCGCAATCCGACAAAGAAGAATAAATGGGCGCAAATGAAAAGCATAGCGAGGCATAATTACCAATGCGAAAGTATTATCGGATAAAGAAGAGGAGCTTAAACAAAAGGAATCTTTCATTTTCTTAAAAGATGTATGTTTAATCTTATGTTCCACATATTTAAAACAATTCAGCTCTCGCAAGATATCTTCATTATTTTCTTTAATTAACTCAAAGTTGCGTTTTATATATATATAGTTACGCATAAATCCTACAATAAACCAACGAGAAGCTCTCTCCTCCAACTCCGGATTAACTTTACTTAGCACACTTATAAACCGATTCATCATAATCCGCTGTTCAACAAAGTCATGCGCCTCTTTGATAACAAAGCTACTTACAAAATCAACGTTAATTATCTTAAGCGGTTTAAAACTTACTCTTAAATTTAGAGGCACCCTGTCAGCAAGGCCTATCAAATAAGAACCTACCGCTGCTCTTGCGAGAACATAAGCAAAATGCTTGGTAAATGTTTTATTCTTAAACCATGCTCTATACTCGTTGTAAAAGTCCTCTAACGTCATTTCCCCTACATACTCAAAAATAAAATAACCGCCCTTCCTCTCAAAAGAAGGAGCGGTAAATCCTAGCAGTTTTAAAATAACCAACCCTTCCTTTGCTCGACTCCAACCCATTTCTTTTATCACTAATCTAACACGCTCAGAATGCCTCTGTATTTCTATACCAACAGTTGTGCGCTCGGCAGATTCCTTACTAAGAATACCTTTAAAAAATAAAACTTTCAGATTGCAAGCATCAGGATATTTATTCTTGACAATGCTAATTATCTCCTTTAATTTATCGTTCCCTACAAAACCGGATTCTTTATAAATATCATCATCCACTCCTATTGCACTGGAACTCTTACCTCCGCATAAAGGCACATTCAGAAAATAATAATATGCCCTATAACGGTCATAGACTTTTCTTACATTTGGGGTGCCCAGGACATACCGTGCTTCAAGCACAACGCTAGGAATGATTTTCCCTTCAAGCTTAAGGCTTGATATGTATCGACTTGAGAAGAGTGGACTAATACCTAAAATAGCATAGTAATCTCTATTAAACTTAAATCTATAAACCCTCTCAAGTACGTCTAGATATTCCTTGAAAGTATAAGCCACCACATAAATACCTATAAGCGAGAAAATAGAAGCTGTTATACCATCAAAGACAAGATCACGTAAATTTAAACCAATACCAAACCCACTAATTGCTGTAAAAACAACCAAAAACCATTTTATCTTTGAGGCATATCTGAACACAAATCGCTGGGCAGTTATAGTATAGGTATTTTTATAAGATACTATAAAACCTCCTCTTAAGAGTGGGGAAGAACTTCTTCTTAAATCTACATATCTAAAACTCCGTAATCTGGATGCCAATTGCAACCAATCCTTGCCAGAATTCTCAAGATTAATACGTATAGCAAATATTTCTTCTGCAATAGCTGGAATAAAAAGTATTTGTAGACGTCCTAATCTATTTTCAATCTCAATATCCGCATTACTAACAAGCTCTTTAGGTAAAGAAAGATTCTCAAGATATTCTCTAATATCTAAAGAAGAAGAGGACCGTTTTATGATTGCCTCTTCCATTGCTTTTATATGACGAGAGAATACTATCTGGGGATGAAAAGTGCGTTCCACAAACTTCTTCGCTGCTTTTCCAAGAGCAACTCTCAATCGGCTATTTAACATTAGTTTTTTAAGTGCAGCTGCAAACTCTTGATGGTTATACTCACTTAATAAGATACCTCTCTTTTTACCAATAACCTCTTTCACTCCTCCTACATCAACAGCAACGATAGCAGTCCCTTGGGAAGCTGCTTCCACAAGTACTAAAGGAGTTCCCTCACTATAGCTAAAAAGAACGACAACGTCTGAGAGTCGGTATAAATCAAGCATCTCCCCAGGCGCTAATGTCTTAAACCATACAACATTATTAGCTAAGCCGGAATGCTTAATATAATTAGCTACTTTTTCTTCATACTCTTTAAGTTGGGTAAGAACTAATTTAACTCTCTCCCCTTGAATATCATCAACACTTTTTATGAACAAAGAAATTATATCAATGATATCCAAAATTCCTTTATCAGGCGTTGGTCTGCTGGGATTAAAAATAATAAAATCGTTGCCTCTAAAATCAATCTCCTTCCGTAGCTTAGCCCTATCAAATCTACTCTTCTTAAAGAATAGAGGATCAACTAAAGGGCCGCCATAAATCAACTTGTCCCTAATAACCGGCTCTTTTTTACAAACTTCAAGTGCTGTCTTACTTATCATCACAACAGAATCTGCTCTCATATAAAGGTCAAGATAAATCTCGCCGGGATAATTAACATTCATATGGTTAAAAAGAACCGTAGCAATATTATGTTGACGGGCAAAATCAAAAAAAGCACCTTCTATTGCACGGGAGAGACTATGCACAAAGATAGCATCTATTTTTTGGCAAACATTGATTTCCTCAAGTGTCTTAATAAGGTTGTTATAAGGAACATCTCCAGAAAAAACAGGATAGTAGACAAGTTTTATCTTCCCATAACTCATATAAACAGGGAAACTAGGCGCATGTTGCTGGAATACAAGATAAACATTACAACCCCTGCCTACCATCATATGTGCCTGAGTAAGCACAGAAAGATTTACACCGCTTGTTTTATAAGCATGGGGGTTATAAATCACTACAGTTTTGCCTTTAATGTTTAAAGAAGAGGAGGAAAGCCGAGAGGCAAGTAATATATTTTTAAGATATTCCCAAAGAACATCCTTCTCATAATCATCCAGAGAATACCTGTACACAATAGCTTGAAACTTTTGTATTCCGTTATAGAAATATTCTTCTTCTTCCTTGCTAAGACTAAAATTCATAATTTTTTTCCGTAAACTTACAAATTCCTCTACAGAAAGAACACTCAACACTTCTTCAAAAATCTCATCCAAGCTTTTATTAATAGAAGGGGCTTTATAATACTCAACATCCTCGATAAGAGAAATAAAACTCAAACTCATTTTCAGAACTTCATCTTTATATCTTTCTTCATTGTCGATTCTTTTTTCTACATCTCCATGCACTAACTCAGACATTACACCGGCAAGAAACACACCCCAAAGAGCAAATATCCCTGTAGATGTGAGATTTAAATTAGAATTGGTTTTTAGCTCCTCTAAAATATTGTTGTAAACCTTCACCAACTCATTTTTCTCAAGTATACTACAAAAGATTATCTCACTATTGATAGTCCTTTGAGCATACAACTTACCTTCTTCGAACATTTCTGCGTAGGCATAAGGCGGCGCTTCCATAAGAAATAAATCTACATCTTTTTCTCTTAACAGAGTCATACTTTCGTATCGTTGTAACGCAAGAACAAAAACCGCTTCTGCTATAGTTATCAGGCTCTCCTCAGGAATACGACGAGAAATAACCCGCAGAATATAAAATATAAAATCGCGTGCTATTACTGCAGCTGCTAGCTCCCATCTTAAAGTAGGACTTACTAAAAAGTCTACTCTTTCTCCTCTTACTCCCACACCGCAAAGTTCATGAGGAAACTTAGCGTGATGCCATACATTACTAATATAGCGCGATACTGTTTTAAAATTACACGGTTTAACATTTACGAATTCTAAAAACTTACGTTTAATAAAATTGTATCCGGGGATATATCTTTTCATCGTTGAGAATATTTTCTCTATGCTATTATAAAACGCCTCTTGATGCAGAGAACTGAATCTGACTGGCAAGAAGTAGTAAAAGTTTCTAAACAAATTACTATCAACAGAGGGTAAAAACTGCGGATGAGCCAGGAGGTCTTTTAAAATTGCACATGCATGTATGCTAACCTGTTTTTCTACTCCGGATAAATCGGCAGGAAAAGAGTTCTTAGTGAGCAAATTATTAAGTATCTCCACCGCAAAAGATAAAGTATCAAAGTTATGCTGTATCCTTAAAAGAACCTTGTCGGCATTAATATTATCTTCTCCCTGTATATCTTTCGGATTATAATCAACCATTGAAGCAATATCTCTAAAAGGCATAAACATGATGCTAGGATAAGATTGTTGGGTGATATCTTTTATACCAGAACTTGATTTGACAAGTTCATCCTTTAACTCGCGCACCAACTTTTCTCCTATTCTTGTTTTCTCTTCTACTCTGCGTAGTATCAAGTAGTATATTTGTCCAAGGAACGAAGGATAATCACTTAAATTGTACGCTACCTCTTTAAAAAACACCCTCCAACGCCGAGGAGCATAAAACATTTCTTTCTGTTCTAAACAGACCTTAGTCGTATCCCATAATTTTTTAAGTAGATCAACCTTACCTTTCCCCATTTTCTTCCCTAAAAATGTATACATATCTAATAGCGCAGTAACCTGAAAGATTAAAACCTCCCAGAAGAAAGGACGCCCACTAGAAAGAAGGTTTAAATACACAATATTTGCAAGGTTATCCTGACCACTAACCAACGTTGGCAAATCATCACTATATAGAAACAACTCGCTAAATAGCTTACGAGGAACAGAGTAGTCGAGAATCACAGAGACATTGTTGCCTATAGAAACATGGCAACATTCCAGATTATTCGTTGTATTTGTATAAACAAAAAAGTTGTAATCATTCTTCTGTACTATTTCTTTTACTGCGGTATGCACGTCTTTATCACTACGGCCGCACATAACAAAAAATGTAGTATCTACTAAAGAATATTCTCTCCTTAAAATACGTGCCTCTTCAAAGATACGAAAATAGTTCCTGATACTGTAATCCCTATGAGCATACAGAAATCCCCATTCCGACCTTATCAGGCGCTCCAACCCACCTTTACCGAGAACTTCATCAAAAATATCCCATCCATTAAACTTCTTCAGGATTCTTTTACGTGCTTCAATAATTTTTTCATCCACGCGAGGATATTTTTTAGAGTACAATTCTTTACTTTTAGGCGAGACCGGTGGTAGTCCCACCTCATCTTGCCCAAAACCAAGATGAGCTTCTCCATACTCTAACGGATTTTGAGTTAAAGAATTGAAACCAAGTTCATAAACAAACACCTTAAAATTGCTCCGACCGCCATATGAATTTATTCTATAACTGTTATTGCTAATCTCTTTTGGAGTTGAACCCAAAGCATACACAACCGAGATATCGGTTTCGCTAATAAACGAATCTTGGATTTCTTGCCAGTTGCCTTCGGTATTGATAACTTCTATTCCTTCCTCCTGCTGGTATGGTTTATCCTTAAGTCCTTTAATAAGTTTTGTCTTTATAATGAGCCTGAAATCATCTGGATTATGGAAAAAGAGGCGTATAACTTTATCTGGGAACATATCTTTTAGTGTCTGTGCCGCATTAACAACAAACACTAAATCTCCCATTCCTGCCAAACGATTGTGAATAATCACATTTATAGCATTTACTTTTTCCAAAGAAGCAAAAAGATATGTGTAATAAAGCTCAATTTCCTTTAAAGGAAGTTTCAAATCCCATCCGAGTTGTAGGGCAATTACTCTTAAAGAGTTCTTAATATTAAGTGCCTTCTCTTCTGGAAGCTCTATATAGATATCATTTCCTTTAATATACGCCCTCTGAGTCTCTACTCCAATTTTCACAATCATCTTACTAAGAGAAGAAATTTGAGGATGTTTAAGTAAAATATTAACAACTGCTAAGCTCTTACGATAAGGTAGAAGCAGACGCGCTGCTCTATCAATAAGAGTAAGATAGTCACTTTTTAGCTTAATCTCTACCACTTTTATACCCGAACTACTATGTATTCCTGCCTTTATACCACACAGAGAGAACAAGTCGTCTTTTGTTTCTATTACTTCAAGAAGCTCAATAGCATGAGAGAACTGCATTGCGGCAATCTTTTCTGCTACTTTAATAATCTCTGTAAAATCTAATCCTAATGTAAAAGAAGAACTTATCAGGCGGTACCGCAAAATCATCCTTAAATCAGGAAACTTATTCTTTAGGTAAGTATCCACTATCATTCGCAGAGAAGACTTAGCAGTAACAATAATAGACTCTAGCCAAGAATAATCAAAATCACCTTCTTTTAACAACGTAAGCAAAACCTCTTTTGTAATAGAACTATTCCCAAGACGTGGATATCTTCTTACAATTATTTTTATTCTCTCTTCCGCTTCTATATAAGATGCAAAAATCTTTTCTTTACTATTAATCTCCTCCTTTATCCTTTTTATTTTATCTTTTATCTGGTCATCATCCGCTAATCCCTCTTTTTCTATCTCTTTTTTAACATCTTCAAATTTTCTGCAATAATCTTTAAAGTCCAAGTAGTCAGACACATCAGTGATACTTATAATTTCAAAAATTTCATCTAGTGCTGCACCAACTTCTTTTCTTGCAGCAGACTCGAGAATATCCAACACCTCAGAATAAAAATCAACCATTCTCCTTATCCTCTTTACTGCTTTCTTTTTGCGAGAATTCCTCACAAGACGCACCTCTTCTTTATCTTTTAACTCTCTTACGACCTTAGTAACCAAACTGTGATTAAATCTTAATGTTGAAAGTACCTCTTTAAGAGCATCTTTAAGATAAACGTTGCTCTTAATTGCTACTACAACATTTTCTATAAAATATAGAGCATTATCATCTGTATTGAGAGAAGGTATAATTACTGCCAGCGCCTCTTTTAGCGAAATAAAACTTAAGTGTCTTAACCACATTGAGACGGCATCTTTTACCTTACCTAATTTTAGGTATCCTGAAATAACTCCTTTACATACAATATCTCTTTTATACTTTCTCTCTATCAACCTCTCCCAACACTTAACTGCCTTAAGATATAAATTTTTAGCATCATACCCTTCCTTTTCTTTACGTTCACCATCTCTCCAGTACACTAAGCCTAAATTATAGAGAGAGGGAATATAGTCTGGATAGATAGATAAAGATTTGTTGAAGTAATTATATGCGGATTCAAAATCATTTTTCTTAAAAGAAAGTGTCCCTAGGTGGTTAAACAACAACGCCATTTTTGCTACTGTTCTCTTAACTGAAGCGTTCTCTAACATCTCTTTAAGTAACCTCTCTGCTTGGACAAGACTTCCTTCTTCCAAATAAATTGTGGTTAAAAGATATTTTGCTTCAAAATCACTATTAAACTCTTTTAAAATCTCATTAAGTATTCTTTTTGCCTCCCTAGCGTCGCTATATTCATGATAACAAGAACAGGCTTTCGCATACCCCAGACTTAGCTTCACATCAGCAATAATTTCCTTCTTATCTGATTCTGAAATATCACCTAGTTTATCGACATCCTTAAGTATCTTTTCAAAGGTTTCCACCGCCTTTGTGTAGTCGTTATTCTTAATGTTTCCTCGACGATAATAAGCAACACCTAATAGATTTAAAGCTGCCAGCCTCAAGGCTCCTTCTCTTTCTGTCCTTCTTAGAAATTTCTCTAACCGTTCAATTGCCTCTTGCAACTCTCCTTCGGTTATAAGCCTCTCTATTCTATGCAATATCCTTGCCTCTTTTCTTAATGGACTCGAGGAAAAGAGCGGCAGGCGGCGGGAAGACACCGACAGCCACGGGGAGGCACCTTCCCGGAAGGAAATTACCGCCTGCCGCAGAGAAAGCGCTTTCACAAATGGTAAAAAATAATAAAAGTGCGTTTTTAACAGAATATCCCTAGAAAGTGAGGAAGAACTTCCCCTTTCTTCCTTAAAATCATTTATAACTTCAGTTAATATGCTCTCTATTGTCCTGTAAGAAAAGTATTCTCCTGCACATTTATAGTTATGGTTGACTAAAGAACCAAGCGTTGACTTATCTTCAAGAATACCTATAAAATATTTTCCCAGCTGTGGCTTGTTTTCTTTTATCTCAATACACCAGATTCCTTTAGGTTTAATATCTTTAAGATACACAGAATAAGGATAAATAACTACTGGTTTCTTATAGTAAAACGACTCAACGAGGGCATTACCCCATCCTTCCCAAAGACTTGGATAAACCACCATATTAGAAGCCATATAAGCACACTCAAGGTTGAACTGAGATACAGATCTATAAGGTCTGCGCGTTACATCAATTATATTGAGACCTTTTCTTTTCATATCCTGCTGTATTCTATTCCAGTATTCATAACCTTCGTCACCGGCAGGGTGAGTCATTATTGCAAAAACCTTTCTTGTATCACCTCTTTCTCTCAATTCCCGGAAAACATCATCTATAATATAAACTCCTAGCTCAAGGTTCTTACGAGGGATAGGTCTTACCGGAAATAAAAACAACAAATCCTCTCTCCCAATTCCATAATAATTGCGGAAATCGTCAATTGTATTTACATCCACTGTGGGTGGACTGTTAAAATTCATAACATTGGGAGCAACCCAAACTTTTTCTACATCAAACTTTTCTTTAAGTTCTTCCTTCTGAAATGAGTTTATAACAATAATTCTTAACCTCTTTGCCCCTTTAATAAACAATTGAAGAACTTTCTCTAAATTACCTCCTCTTCTAACATTAAACCTTTCTCTTTCCCACCAAAAATCATGGCTGTGAGCAATAACATTTATCCCCAACTCATTGGCTGCCTCTATAACAGCCAAAGATAAAGCTATATTTCCAGGAAAAGATAGAATATTCTCCGCTAAAATATAATCTATACTGTGTCTTTTTAAGAATATGATTAAATTTTCTTTTATCAATTCTTTTACCCCCAACAGAATAATTCTATCTTCCTGGGTAATAATACCTTTTCTAAATACACGCTGAGTAAGAGATGAGATGGTCTCGTGCTGGAAATGACAATAACTAAAACTATAAGTTTCTTTCACGAATTCAGGGGCCTGACTCTGCCCAGAATAGTAATAAATGTTTGCCCCTAAGGATGATAAAACATTAGCCCATTTTTCAGCTTCTAAAGATACTCCGTCAAGGCAGGAAGAATCAAGACGGAAAGAAACAAAAAGGATATTCTTATTATCTAGGGAAATTCCAGAAGAAGAAATACAATAATCACTCCTTGATAGGGGAGGGGCTCTGCTTTCTTTGACAATATACAACCAGTTGTAATGATTGTTGACTTTTCCCCACTGAAAAGCACCGTAAGACACTCTGCTGGATGTGTAGTCTTTGTTAGATAATATATACGGGAATCTTTGTTTTCTGTTCTTCCAACTTCTTCTTAATACACTCTGTTGCTTCACTGGATAATTCTCCCCAGCCGCTTTTAATCTTTCCAAAAACCTTATTGTTCCTTCCGAAAAAGAATTTATACACAATATACGTTGAAGGTATCTGGGCATAAATATAAGAACCGCCTTTTGAAGTGATAATATCCAGTATCTTAAGGTTTTTAAAACTGATCCCGAACATCTTTCTACCTCCTTTTTTATAAAACTGTTATTCATTTCTCCCATCATCCCATTTTTTTCTCTGCCGCCAATCGTAGAACTGGACAGTTTGCTCTTTACATATCTTTTGGCTTCTATAAAAACTTTCTGCGGTTTTATATGGTCTGTATAAATAGCATCTATGGAAGAAGTATCAACATAGAAAGTATCCACACCTGTGGCCATATCGAGCCGTCGTATCTGTTTAGAATCAATCCCCACCCGTTCTGCCCTCTTAAACCGAGAAGCCTCAAGGCGGATATTAATCACGTTATTCTCCTCCCATGGAAATGTATCTCTAAACACAACTCCGTTATATTTGCCTTCCTTAATAATCTCCTTTACAACTTCTCTAACAAACTTTCTGACAATACCTTTAACACTTTTGTAGTTAGCAATTTTATAAAGATACCGCTGGTAGTGGTAATCTCTTTCAAACCTTCCCTTTATCTCATCTCTTAAAGAGATACCGTCGCTATTTACAAGTGCGGTATCGACCCCATCAACTCTTATCGGTTCTTCTTTATAATCTATTCTTCGATCTTTTAGGAACTTACGTATAAACCTACTCACAGCAGTTTCATTATAAGGGTCAATCCCATCTTCTATAAGTTTATAGACCAACACCCTCATTAAGAAACCACCATTTATGTAACGTAAACCATACTGTGCAGCTAATAAGCGACACAATGTTCGTCTCCCTGAACCCATAAGACCACTTACAACAACAATTAGAAGATATGGTAGACGTTTCTTCCTGGTAACTTCTAAGGAAGCATTTACAGGTAGAGTAAATACGAAAGTTGTACCCTTTCTATACCTTGAGGAAACATATACCTTACCTCCTACACTCTCAATATTCTCTTTCAAGGATGAAAGACCAAACCCTGTCCCACGACTATACAAACATTCTTCATCTTCCACTCTAAACCCACTGTTAAATATATGTTTGAGTTTGGTTTTAGCAATACCTATACCATTATCAGTCACTTTAACTACAAGATGAGAAGTGTAAGAATTAAAAGAAACCTTTATCTTAATTTTTCCTCCTCTTTTAAGATGTTTTTTACCTCGGTATTTATACGCATTGGTAAGAAGCTCCCAGAGAGAAATATCTAAGACATCAGCATATGTAAACACCTTTTCTTTGGGCAATTTTTCTGAGATATCACAACTTACCTCCATATTCACGCCTTCGGTTTTCAAGAATTCTTTCAACCGTTTTGCAGCTTCTTCTATAACTTTGGGGATACAGGTAACATCCATAGACCTATACACGCTATAACTAAAAGCCATGTACGCAAGCCGTTCTGCTTCTCTTAAGGAACTAACGGCGATAGAAAGATTCCGTTGCAACTTTTTATTTTTGACGCCCTCCAGTAATGGAACTATTCTTTCTCTATCCTCTTTAATATTTAAAGTCAAACTTTTTATCCGTTCAACAAGCATCCCTATTTTATCTCTCTTATCCTCGCGTAAATAAGTATGATACGCAGTAATAGCTTCTTCCATCTGGCGTGCCTCATCGTAAAGGCGAGAGCATATGGACTTAAGACTCTTATCTACAGAGGCACTCAACTTCTCTGGATTTAAGAACGCCGCCAGAACAATTTTACCCTTTATATCATGAAGGATATGGCGCATACTTTCGTAATCATAAATATCACGCTGAGCATCAATATCAAAAGCAGGTAACTCTATCTCTATCTTTACCCCTCTCCCAAACTCGCTCTCTAAAGAAATACTTCCACCCAAATCTTCTACAATTGTTTTTAAGGAATACATGGTAAGAGAAAGTCTTTTATTTTTTGTCTGGGCTTTTGTTGAAAAATAAGGCAAAAATACATAACAGATATCTTCTGGCGCAATTCCTTTACCATCGTCAATTATAATTATCTTAACTCTTTTATCCTCTACATCGTAACTAAGTTTAAACTCTATATTCTTTGCTCCCCATTCACAAGAATTCTCAAATATCTGTTTCAATAGACGAAACGTTCTTCTAGCAAGTTTCACATTTATGTTCCTCTGACACACGTCAGATTTCATTGTAATAGAAACTCCAGAGAACTTTTTCATCCGAATAATCTTATGTACAGCAATAAGTATCTCATCT
This sequence comes from uncultured Planctomycetia bacterium, assembly GCA_964455875.1. Classification (GTDB taxonomy): domain Bacteria; phylum Omnitrophota; class Gorgyraeia; order Duberdicusellales; family 4484-171; genus CAZWON01. The sequence continues at coordinate 15,034 of CAYVYZ010000041.1, forward strand.
ACTGTAACAACATCCATCTTGTAATACCCTCTCCTTAAAGTAAGGATATTCTTAAATATCGTCTCTATCTGTCGGGCGCCTTTTTCAATGTATTCAAGATACTTAAGCTGTTTCTCATCCTTTAAGGCATTTCTTAGAAGTTTTATATTTTTCTCAAGGACCGCAGAAAGCAGCTCCATACGTTGAGCCACATTAAGTAAGAAAGACTCCGCGTCCATACTCAGGACATCTTCACTACTTACATTTATAACTTCATTAATATCATTTGCTACTTTATCGATTTCATCCAAGAATCTTATCTCTTCTTTCCCTAACCACTTCCGAATTCTTCCACTAAAGGCGAAGTACATTAAAGAATTCCTTACCTGGTGGTGAAGATTATCGATAACTATCTGGATACTGTGTTTTCTTAAAGTTGCCTCAGCACTATTTCTAACTATCTGGGAAGAATCATTGACAAGACACCGTAAAAATAACGATGCAACTTCTTTTGAGGACCACTTCAAATCTTTAGCAAACCTACTTCTTATTTTAGGATATTTGGAGAAAACTATCTTTTCCATGATAATGTTTTCCGCCACTTTATCTGTTGAGGCATAAAAAAGAAGCATACTAATTGCACGTTCTCTCTCCGAAGGGCTAGGTGAAGATATATATATATCAGCATATGCGTTATAAAGTACCTTTTTAGCCTCTGGCTTATCAGGAACAGTAAATATTACTCTTACCGACCCTTCTTGAATACGCCATACTTTATTTTCCTTACCTATTATAAAGTAAGGCACAGCTTCCGCTATTCCTTCTTTTGGATGAAAAAGGATTGGTATTTTTACTCTCGCGACATTACCTTTCTGCCCTTCATATGTTCTTGTTTCATTCCACACCTCTTTTAATTTACCCTTCTCTTCCTGGAAAATAATTGCTACTTCGACACTCTCCTCCGCAATACGGTATCGCCTTCCTGTAACAACTGTTAAGCGGACATTAAAATATTTTGATTTCACGAAACTGTTCATCTCTTCCAAAGAAAGTTGGAAGTTAAATTTGATGTTGATATAAGCTAACACTCTTTCTCCGATTAACACCTGAGAATCACGAGATGGGTTCTGCCCAAGTTCTTTCACTTCTATAACCTC
>CAYVYZ010000042.1:0-15018 GCA_964455875.1 uncultured Planctomycetia bacterium
CGGGTGACTTTGTGTCATGGTGACATTGTGACTTTAACTATCCGCTAACCGCTATCCGCTATTCGTTAATCCCTACACCCTAATACTAACGCTATTCGCTAATCGCTATCCACTATACGCTAATCGCTAAACACTGTTTATCTATCTTTTTTAAGCAAATAATCAAACTCCAAATTAACCCAGCTTCCTGGATGTTTATATCTCAAATTAGTATGTTTTAAGGTGTAGGGAATAATGCTTATAGTAAAAAAACTATTTTCTTTTTTCTGAATGGTTAAACTTATACCATCAACAGCTATTGAACCCTTCTCCACAACGTAAGAAGAAAATTTCTTCTCATAGCCTATTCTTAAAACAAAGTAGTCTCGCTCTCTTAATACACCCTTAATTTTAGATTCACAGTCAACATGTCCAAGCACAAAATGTCCTCCCAACTTATCTCCTACGCAAAGAGACGGCTCCAAATTTACAAAAGAAGACACAGAAAGTCTCTTAAGATTGGTAGCGTTAAGGGTAGCCTTTACCACATCAAAATAAAGAATATCCTTCTTTTTATCTACTAAAGTTAAGCACACCCCATTAACGGAAATACTATCCCCCTTCTCTGATGTCTTATATAAATCACAAGATGCAACCCCTATTTGCCATAACTTTGAGCCTCTTTTTATTGATTTTACTATGCCAGTTTCTTTAATAATACCCGTAAACATAAGCTAACTCAATTTGTTTATAAATTCTTCTATTCTCTCCAATCCCTTATCTATATTCTCCAAAGAGGTAGCGTAAGACAACCTTATATAATCGTTTCTTCCAAAAGCTTCCCCCGGGACTACCGCCACACTAAAATTATCCAAAAGAAGCTGGCTAAATTCTAAAGCACTCTTTATGAACGAACCGGAAAATTTCTTCCCTAATATATCTCTTATAGAAACAAAAACATAAAAAGCACCCTTTGGTTTTATACAGCTTATCCCCTCGATAGAATTGATTTTATCTACCATAAAATCACGTCTCTTCCTAAATTCTCTAACCATTCTGCTAACGCATTCCTGCTCTCCTCTTAATGCCTCTAAAGCTGCCGCTTGTGATACAGACGTAGGATTTGAAGTAGAATGACTCTGTAAATTGGCCATTGCCTGTATAATTTCCTCTTTTGCTGCAGCATAACCTATACGCCATCCTGTCATTGCATAGGCTTTAGAAACACCATTAATCACAATTGTCTGTTCCTTGATTTTGTCGCCCAACGAAGCAATGCTTGTATGTTTCTCTTCATAAACTATCTTCTCATATATTTCGTCAGAAATACAGTAGATATTATTAGAAGTGATTACCTCGGCAATATCTTCAAGTTCATCCTTACTGTAAACTACTCCTGCAGGATTAGAAGGAGAATTAAGAATTAGTATCTTTGTTTTTCTGCTTATGGCCTTCTTTAGCTTAAAAACTGTTAACTTAAATCCTTCTTTCTCCTCTGTCTCTACAATAACAGGCTTTGCGCCAGTAACCTTTATCATTTCAGGATAGCTTATCCAATAAGGAGAAGGTAAAATAACCTCATCGCCTTCCTCACATAAGGCAAGAAGAGCATTAAACAGAGAATGTTTTGCTCCACAGGAAACAATAATCTCTTTATCTGTATATTCAAGGCCATTATCCTTTTTAAGCTTTTCACATATAGCCTGTTTTAATTCTTTAGTGCCGCTTGCAGGTGTATATTTCGTAAACCCCGCATCAATTGCCCGCTTTGCCGCTTCTTTTATATGGGAAGGAGTATCAAAATCAGGTTCCCCTGCGCCAAAACCAACCACATCAATACCTTCTTTTTTCATCTGCTTTGCCTTTGCGCTCACTCTCAAAGTAACAGACTCCTTTATCAAACCTATCTTTCTTGAAATCATATCTCTCCTTTCTTTGAACTGCTATTGTTTCTTTTTTGCTATCAAATATGCTGCCGCCGCTGCACCAAAACCATTATCAATATTTACCACTACTAGCCCAGGGCTGCAAGACTGCAGCATTGTCGTAAGAGCAGCCTCTCCTTCTCCTCCATATCCATACCCTTCTGAAACTGGCACACCAATCACAGGAGTATCTACAAGACTTTTTACTAAAACAGGCAACACGCCGTCCATTCCCGCAACAACAATAATACATACAACTTTCTCTTTCAACATCCCCTTAAGAGGTTCAACTATTCTATGTATTCCCGCAACTCCAACATCGTAAGCATAAATTGTACGACAACCTAAGACTTCTGCGGTTATACGTGCTTCTTCAGCAACCATAAAATCAGAGCTACCTGCAGAAATTATTCCAACAGGGCCTAAATTATTTTTAAACTTAAAATCCCTCTTCCTAACTACCACCATAGAAGCTTCGCGATGTAAATCAAACACATACCCCTTCTTTCTTTTACGACTTAAGAAAACAAACTGCTCTTGAGAAAGTTTTGTCGCAACGCCAAACCCCTTCTGCTCTGCTAGTTCAACAAGAAGCTTATACACAAGTTGGGGAGATTTGCCACAAGAAAATATAAACTCCGGGATACCACATCTTTTTTCGCGCAACATATCAAGCTCAGCTATCCTGTTAAAGTAATCTCTACTCTCAGTCATAAACTATCTTCTTCTTTCACTAAGAAGTACCAAATCTCTTAGCTCATTCTCATTTCGCGCCTTCTGCCACTTTATATCAAAATCATCCGCCTGAACTATCTGAGCAATTGCCGCCAAAGAACGCAAATGGAAATTTCTCTCGTCCTTTGTCCCTACAAGGACAAAAACAGCATGAACATTTGGTGCATTGTCAGAAAAAAATACTCCTTTCCTTATCCTTATAAGAAAAATATCAAATATATGCTCCCCTTCAATAATAATATGAGGAATGGCTAAAGTAGAAGTAATAGCAGTGCTACTTTCCCTCTCTCTATTCCATAAGCAAGATAGGATGTCTTCGTAGGAAAGATTGAGACGTTTACTTATCGAGTAAGCAATCTTTCTAAAAAGCTCATCCAAGGTAAGCGATTCATTAATATCCAAAACCACCGCTTCTTCAATAATATGGTCAAATCTATCTTTGGTAATCTCGTCTCTTTCTCTTATTATTTCTTTAAGTTCGGCTTCTAAAAGATTGGAAGTTAACTCTTTTGCAGTAATCCTTTCCACAACGTGAAGCAACGCGTACTCCTTACTTGCATAAATCCTTCCGTAAGACCAGTAAACAAAAGAACCTATAAGAATAAGAATAATACTGATTAATATAGCCTCCAATCCCATTTCAAATAAAATAAACAAAAAGCCCACAATACCTATAATATTAACCCAAGGATAAAAGGGGGTGTGAAAGCGAGGCTGATAATTTTGTATACGGCTTTCTCTCATAATAATAACAGAAATACAGGAAAACATATAAGTAAGAATAAGAACTGTAGAAGCTGCCTCTACGATGATTTTAAGTCTTAGAAATAAAGCGACTATCATTAATAAGCCAGTAAAAATTATAGCAATATAGGGGGTCTTAAACTTTCTGTTTATCCTTCCTAAAAAGGAAGGTAAAAGACCGTCCCTGCTTAAAGCAAGAGGATAACGTGATGCTGCCATAACTCCTGCGTTTGCTGTAGAAATAAATGCAAATACCGCAGCTACACTAAGGATGATTTTCCCTTTTGTCCCCATAAATAATTCTGCAGCATCCGAAATAGGAGTTAGCGTCTGGGCGGATTTACTTAAAGCTTCCCCCAACACCCCTGTAGTCACAAAAACAACCCAAAAATAAAGAGCACCTACAACAAAAAGAGAAAGAATCATACCTTGAGGAACAATTTTTCCTGGTTCCTTCGTTTCTTCAGCAATACTGGCTACCTTAAGTAAACCTCCATAAGAAATAAAAACAAAACCTGCAGTAGAAAATACCGACTTCCATCCGTGGGGTATAAACGGCTCAAAATTACTTACTTTTATAAAGGGAAAACCTCTGATAATATAAAATATAAGAACACAGATAAGTACTAAAACTAAAAAAACCTGCAATCTCCCTGCCTCCTTTATTCCTACAATATTAACGAAAACGAAAAATATAGTAAGGAAAATAGCAATAAAATTGATATTAATCTTAACCAATAGAACGGCAAAAGCAGCCATTCCCACCAAGGCAAAAACACTTTTCAAAGACAAGGAAAACCAAGTAATAAGGCCATCTATTGTCCCCATAAGAGGACCCATACTACGTACGACATAAAAGTAAGTTCCTCCTGCCTTAGGCATAGCAGAAACCAGCTCAGCCTGACTTAACATACCGGTAACAGCTAACAGGCCTGCAAGAAAATAAGAAACTACTACTGCAGGACCTGCCTGGGCATAAGCTAAACCCGGCAGAATAAACAATCCTGAACTTATCATTGCTCCTGAGGCCACAGAGAAAATATCGATAAGGGTAAGCTCTCTTTTTAGCTTAAAAAAATTTTCCTTAAGATTCATTTTCTAACCAATATTTTAACTCGTCGGTAAGCCTCTCTAGTTTCATTGCCCGTGACCCCTTAATAAGAACAAAAGAACCGAATTCTAAAACATCACGAAGAAATTTTACAGCCTGATGAACTGTTTTACAATAAATAATTTTAAAAGGTGGCTTCTGCCTTCTTGCTCCTTGCCCTATATAATAAGCATCTTTACCGATGCAAAGTAAGGCTTTCAAGTTAATACAGCTGGTAAATACTCCTATTTCATAATGAAAATGTACAGAATCTTTGCCTAACTCAAACATATCTCCCAAAACGGCTATCTTACTTTTTCCCTTTATCGTATCAAAAGAGAGCAAAGCGTCCTTCATAGAAGCTGGGTTAGCATTAAAACAATCATTAATTATGTATATACTCTTTGGTAACTTAACAATTTGCGAACGCAAAGGAGGAAAACTAAACTTTCCAAGAAGTTTCGCCGCTTTCCTTAAAGATAACCCAAAAATACCCACACCCACTGATACTGCGCTTAAGGCATTGTAAATATTTTTGTAGAAAAGTGTTGGTAATACAAACCGTATTTGCTCTATATTGAAATAAAAACAGTTTCTCTTAAATTCAATATTCTTTGCCCTAAAATTTGCTTTTTTCTTTATGCCAAAAGTTATTATATGGCGCGCTCGTGATGCCTTCTTAAGTTTTAAGTAATAATCATCATCTATGTTTATAATAGAAGTGCCTTCGGGAGGAAGTACTCTAAGCAACTCCGATTTCTCTCTAAAAACACCATAGATTGTTTTTAAGCTCTCAAGGTGAGTCTCACCTATGTTAGTAACTATTCCTGTTTTTGGCCTTGCTATCTCAGAAAGCCGCACTATCCCCCCTAAAACATTGGTCTCCATTTCCTGTATCACTATCTGTGTACTTTCCCTTATCTTAAACATTGTAAGAGGAACCCCTATAAAGTTGTTAAAACTGGCGGGTGAGGCAATAACTTTAAACTTATCCGATAAAAGGCAACGTACCATTTCCTTGGTGGTGGTTTTGCCATTAGAACCTGTAATTGCTACTACTTCTACATCAAATTTAGAACGGTAATAAGAGGCAATATCTCCTAAAGCACTCAAGGTATCTTTTACTTTTATAAAAGGCATTTTTTTTTCTTCTACTATATTTTTAGATACTAAAATTAGTTTTGCTCCCTTATTAACTGCCTCCTTAACAAAATTATGTCCGTCTCGCCTTTCTCCTTTTAAAGCAATGAACAAATCCCCTGGTTTTACGAGACGAGAATCTATGGAGATTCCCTTAATTAACTCATTTTCTGATATTGATTTTGGTATAGGTGCGCCAATTGCTTTTACTATTTCTCTAACTGTAAGCCTCATATGAGATTTCTATTAAACAATTAGCATTGCATCGCCGAAACTGTAAAACCTGAATTTCTTTTTGATAGCGTAAGCATATGCTTTCTTAATAAGCTCTATCCCCCCAAAGGCAGAAACTAAGACAAGATTAGTAGACAGAGGTAAATGAAAATTGGTAAGAAGACCGTCAATAATCTTAAAATCATAACCTGGTTGGATAAAAAGACCTGTTTTCCTTTCTCCTGCCTTGACATAAAAACCATCGTCTATAATCGTTGCAGCGCTTTCTAATGCACGTGTAACAGTAGTCCCCACTGCTATAATCCTTCTTTTTTCTCTCCTTGCCTTGTTGATTATAGTGGCATACTTACGCGATATAGAAAACTCTTCTTCCTCCATCCTATGGTCTTCTATATTCTCAGTCTTGATAGGACGAAAAGTGCCCAATCCTACATGAAGGGTGATATAAGCAATAGCTATCCCTTTTTTCTTAAGCAAATTAATAATTCTTTTAGTAAAATGAAGACCTGCTGTAGGAGCAGCTATTGCCCCTTCTCTCTTAGCATAAACAGTTTGATAGCGTTTCTTATCTTTTAGCTTTTCTTTAATATATGGGGGGGTAGGCATCTCACCATAAAGTTTAAGAACGGATTTAGCAGAAGGTGATAAAAACTTAACCAACCATCTTCCCCCCACAATCCTTCGTACTGCCTTAAGCTTAACATTATTTGGCAGAGAAACTATTGTATTCTCTCTTAATCGTTTTTGTGGTTTTACTAAAACCCCCCATAATCCTTTATCGTACTCTTTAATAAATAAAAATTCAATTCTTGCTCCTGTCTCTTTCTTACCAAATATCCTTGCTGGTAAAACTTTTGTATTATTCAATACAATACAATCCGAAGGCAAAAGTATATTTACAATATCCTTAAAAAGAGCTTCTTTAAATGTTTCTTGTTTTCTATCAACTATCAAAAGACGGGATTCATCTCTCTTCTCTAAAGGACGCTGGGCAATATAATCCTTGGGCAAAAAATAATCAAAACAAGAGGCCTTCATGGACAAGATTATAAACTTATTCTATGTCTTTCCCTGTGAGTATCCGTAGTGCCTGCCGGTACTTCTCTTCTGTCTTAACCACTATCTCCGGAGGAATAGACGGTGCAGGAGGGGTCTTATTCCAATTAATACTTTCAAGGTAATCGCGTACGAATTGCTTATCAAAACTTGGCTGAGGGCCTCCTGGTTTGTATTCCTTCTTGGGCCAAAAACGCGATGAATCAGGAGTCAAAACTTCATCAATAAGAACAAGTTCGTTATTAATAAGCCCAAATTCGAATTTAGTATCTGCTATAATAATCCCTCTTATAAAAGCATAAATTCTTGCACCCTTATATAATTGAATACTTATCTCCTTCATCTTTTGAACAAGAGTATTCCCAAGAAGCTGCTGGGCGCTTTGAATATTAATATTCTCATCATGACCATGTTCTGCTTTACGCGCAGGAGTAAAAATAGGCTCGGGCAGTTTGTCTGCTTCTTTTAGACCTTCAGGCAATTTAATCCCACAGATGCTACCTGTCTCTTTATATTCTCTCCAAGCAGAACCTGCTAAATAGCCACGCACTACGCACTCAAGAGGGATAGGACGTGCCTTCCTTACCACCATCGAACGTCCTTTTAAGATATCAGCGTATTTAACTAATTGAGGATACTGAGTAATATCCGTAGTAACAAAATGATTAGGAGTAATAACACGGGAAAAATTAAACCAAAGGCACGATAACTGAGTAAGCACTTTACCTTTATTAGGAATTCCTGTAGGTAAAACTACATCAAAACAGGAAATTCTATCTGTAGCTACAATAAGAAGATGCTTATCGTCAAGTTCATACATATCGCGCACCTTGCCTCGCTTAAACAGCTTAAGACCTCTGAGTTCAGTAGTAGAAACAATTTTTTCTGCCATGCCAAAACTCATCCCGACAACCTCTCCAGAAATAAAGGCTCAATGTAATCGCCGTACTTATTTTTAAGGCTAATCAATCTCTCTCTCTGCTTCTTAAGAACACTAAAAAGTATCTGTGGGGCGCAAGGAACATTTTCCTTGTATATATTAACAATTCTTTCTATTTTCGCAATATTCTCGGGTATGCGCAGCATAAATTGCTTACCGTAATCATCTTTGGTATAATTTTTATCTAAATGCTCCTTAAACAGCCTCTTTAAATCACTGTACTTAGGAATTAACCCTGTAGGAGTTTTTATTGCATCAACTCTTTTATGTACACGCTCATTCATCCACTTAAGCCATATTCGCTTATCTTCAATGTCAGAAAGATAAACCCCTTTGTTGTCACGGAGAAAATAATTAACACTAAATATCAAAGGAGGCTTCTTTAATCTCTTCCCAAAGTTAATATGGTTTATAATATACTTATCTATAGGAATAGAAAGAAAATCAAGGTTAGACATAAGGTTAAAAGTCCTTACCCCTTCCTTTCCTAAAGTAGCAGCTGTTGTTTCTGACTCAAGCGAAGCCCCCATAGTAATTACACCATGCGTCCAATCAAATGCCTCCTGAACAGGAACAGAAGTATCTGAATCTCTTCCTCCGTATATAATTGCTCCTACCTTTACCCCTTTAGGGTCATCCAGATGGGAATCACAGTTTTTAAGCCTTTTTAAGCTGATAGTATAACGGGCATTCTTATGAGCACAAGGAACCTCATTCCCCATCTCATCTATTTTCCCCCGATACCACTCTCCTGAAAAATTCCTCCCTCTGGGGGGATGCGTACGTTTATCTCCCAGCCAGAAAGGAACTCCATCTTCACTTATAAACACATTAGAAAAAATCACCTCTCCCTTTGTAGTAAGAGCTTCCCAGATTATAGGGTCAGTATCAGCATTAACATCCTTTATAATCCCAAAAATACCGCATTCTACATTAACTGCTCTTACCTCACCATCTATGTTACGAAGGTAAGCAATATCATCGCCTATAATTGTTTCTCCTTCCAACATTGCAGTTGAAGTTTTACCACACGCAGAAGGATAAGCGCCGCAGAAATAAGTAACTTCCTCACCTTTTTTCACTCCCATAACAAACATATGCTCAGCAAGCCATCCTTCACAGGAAGCTTTCCTAATAGCTAATCTTAATGCTAATTTTTTTAACCCTACGGTATTTCCTGCATATTGAGTGTTAACACTAAATACGGTATTTTCTCTTAAATCAATGTATATGCGTCTCTTATCTATGTTCTTGCTCACGCCGTCTTTTAACTCGCCAGCACTGTGAATAAACCTAAAGAAGGAAAACTTGGGAGATAGCTCTTTAAATGCTTTATAAGCACTCCTGTAAAGAATACATTCAGAATGAGCAACATAAAAAGAGTCTGTAATCTGAATACAGGGAATAAAAAACTCAGAGTTAAGAGGGCCTAGACCAAAAAAACACACAATCATTTCCTTATGATGCATACTTCCTTTCAAAAATTCTCTTATTTCCTTCAACCCCTCCCTACGAGAGACAGAATTGATATTCTTCCCTAATTCCATCCCCTTAGTAAGAAGGTATTTAGTAGCTTTTTTGTCACGGGCCTGGTCATATAAACCATCGAAATGAACGGTATGGCCTTCTATCTTAAGAGCAAATTCCTCTTTACATTCCAAAGCTCTTTTTCTTATATAATCGGTGTCCTCTTGGGAATCTGTCTTCACAAAAATACTTTTTGGCTCACAGAGGTCAGCAACCTCTTCAATAAACTTTACAACTGCCTTATTATTAAGAAAAAGTAGCTTTTCGTAACTATCCTGTGTATATTTCCTTCTTATTACTTCTGACATAGCTTTAGCTTATTAATAGATTTAAATTCGATATTATATAGTGTATAGACTTTTTTAAATACTACAGAAGTAAAAGTAGTATAGTATATTTGCACATTTAAGTCAATAGCCCTTCCCAAGGGGAAAAATTAATAAAAAATTAGCAGGTATGTCTCTAAAGAGGGAAGGTTAACCTGAAAACTGTCCCTTCGCCAACCTTAGAATCTACTTCTATATTTCCTTTATGAGCCTCAACTATCCTCTGCACAACAGAAAGTCCAAGACCAGTCCCTTCCCCTATATCTTTGGTTGTAAAGAAAGGGTCAAATATTTTAGAGATATTGGCAGAAGGCATACCACAACCATCATCTTTTATCTCTGCAATCACGTAATTTTCTCTCTGGTAAGTTATTATTGTTACAACGCCACTGTTTCTTTCCTCGTTGTAGGCTCTCTTTATTGCATCTTTGGCATTCACTAATATATTAGTAACAACCTGACTTAATTCCGTAGGATTACCTTCTATCCTGGCTATTTTGCCAAATTCTTTTATAACATTTATGTTTTCGTTATTGAAAGCGTGCTCTAAAAGCTTCAAAACATCTTCAATAATTTGGTTTAAATCAACAAGCTCAAACTGAGAAGGCGACTTCCTAGAATACCTCAACAACTGTTCTATAATTGTCTTACATTTTTCAGTACTCTTTTTAATCCGTAATAAGGATTTTTTATGGGAATCGTCTTCTGTATGCATAAGAAGACGTTGAGCGTTAATAAGAATTGCCCCGAGGGGAGTATTTATTTCATGTGCTACCCCTGCTGCTAATAAACCAACCGTTGCCATCTTTTCTGATTGAATAAGCTGTTGTTGGGTGGCTTTCAATTCTGCGTAAGCCTCCTCTAACCTTTTATTCTTATCTTCTAGTTCCTTCCGAGAAATCAATGCCATTTTCTCCTTCTCCTTAAACTGCTGGGGTACTTCCCCAATAGTACGAAGCACAATAGAATGTGTATCTTTCTTTTCCTCTATAAGCTCACAATAAACATAATCACCTGTAACTTCATGATATATCCCACTAACTATTCCCTTTTCTAAACTAAACCTCGTATCACGAAGAAACTCCATTGAAGGGCTATATAATATTTCTACCTCAAAAGACTTCTGCAACAAATCTATCCCAATAATCTTTACTTTCCCCCAGCCTGCCTCCATAAAGATTGCATTGCACCCCATCTGAATTTCTGTCTCTTTAGCAACTTCCATATTTTCTTCTTTCAATATTCCCCTTAAGGTCTGAATATATCCCCGCCCCAAAGCCTCACCAATTTTATAAGTAAGGATCTCTGCGCTCTCTTTTCCTACAAGATTAACAAAAGTAGTCTCAACGGTCTCAACAAAAGCTACAGGGACAAGTAAGCTCTGCTTTCCCGCAGAATACAAAGCTCCCTTCTCATCGTCTATTTGAATATACTTAACTGGTTTTAAAGACATTGAGTTTATAAAAAGCTAAGATTTTTTTCCCACAAAAGTATAGTAGACTATTATCCACACAGTAATAACGATTGTAATACCGCTTATAAAGCTGCCTATAGAAAGTTGCGGCATATGGGAAATAATGTGAGCAACGTTACATCCTCCCGCAGCTATAACTGCTCCTATTCCCATAAGAAAGCCACCAAAGAATAAACGGGGAATCTGTCTCATTCGTGGCCAAATTATTTTAAATTCCCCAGCAATCACAGCTGCTATAAAAACACCAATAAGAATCCCTGTAACTTCTGTAGTCGGCCACCCCCAAGAGAACTTATCAGCAAATGTAGCCCTAAAGAAGGTAGCGTAACCTTTAATAAACCCACCTAACCCTGCCGGAGACTTACCCCCTAAAAAAGCAATTGTCTCTACCACAGCAAAACTAATGCCAATCGCCAGAGGAGACCATAAACCTTTGAATATTTTCTTGCTTAGAGAACTTTTCTCTTTATAAGCTCCAGGCGTTTTACTACGTAAAATAAACAAAAGCCAGCCACAAATAACTGTTAAAATAACCACAATCACCCAGTGATTAGCTCCAAAAATAGCATCCAAAGTAGGATTCTTGCCTTTTAACATGATTTTTGTTGCTTCCTGTAGAGTATTTTTCCTAAAGGAAGCTAATGGCCCCCATATTACCAGCCAACCGCCGCTTCCCATCCCTAAAAGAGTTATCCAATAGCCCATTAAACCACTTGCCGCCCTTAAAGGCGTACCTACAATACAGCTACCTGAAAGAGTCATACCAATGCCAAAAATAACTGCTCCCACTACACTTGCTACCCAGAAAAACGGTTTGGGATTAAGAACAATAATGCCTAAACTCGCTAAAGTATGGAAACTAATCATAGTTAACAAAAATGCCCAAATAGTTGCCCTTATAATACGGTAATCTTTAGTAATCACCATATTGGCCATTCCATTATAGAAACAAAAAAATCCTCGACGCAACAAAATACCCAACAGTATCCCAGCAATAAGACCACTCAGGCAAAAGTTTCCTCCCATTATTATCCTCCTTTCTCTCTTACAGGATTATTTCTTAATCCTTGCCAGCCAGTTGGCAGGCCCAATTTTCTCAATTTCCACTTGATACCCGCGCCGGCTGAATTCTGCAGGATAATTATCAACAATGGGATGATGATCAACAACAACCTCAAGAACTTTGCTGCCTGCTTTTAAACCCTCTTCTATTTCTGCAACTTTCTTTATGACGCGCGTAAGGGTATACGGGCAAATCTCGCCCTCAAGGTTTAACTTCACAACCTCTTCCCCCATACACACCTCCTTTTTCTTAAAAGTTTATTCTCCTAACATATCCTCTATTCCGCAAACTTTGTCTTTACCTAACTGCTTGGCTCGATATAGCGCTTTATCTGCTTTATGAACAATTTCTTTCTTGTCTTTTGCATCACGAGGGCAACTGGCTAACCCAATGCTTACAGTTAAATTGACTTTATCGGAAGACTTAACCACAAAGTTGTTACTCTTTATTACTGTGCGCAATCTCTCAGCAACAGAGAAAGCATTTTCCCTTTTGGTCTCAGGGAGAAGAATAGCAAATTCCTCCCCTCCATACCTAAAAATATAATCAACCTTACGCAAAGAAACGATAAACAATTGCGCTATCTGCCTTAACACCATATCCCCTGCCAGATGCCCATAAGAGTCGTTTATTGCCTTAAAATTATCAATATCCACGATAAGTAAAGAGACACAGTGATTATACCGGAAAGCACGGTCAACTTCCTTCTGTATAACTTCATAAAAGTAACGACGATTATACAGCCCTGTTAAGTCATCATGAAGAGAAAGTTCACGGTAATAACCAACGTTTCTCTCAAGCTGAAACGTCTTTACTGCCTGCTTTACAGCATGCAAAAACTCCTCCGTCTGAAATGGCTTATAAATATAATCATCAACACCCATTCTTATTGCCCTTACAGGAGCATCTCTGTCGGCATATCCTGTAATCACAATCATTTTAAAAGGGTAGCAAGAAGCTTCTTTTATCCTTCTTAAAGTTTCTAAACCATCCATACCCCCAGGAAGACGCACATCAGAAATGATAAGGTTGAAAAAATACTCTTCTGCCAACTTAATAGCTTCCTCGCCATTTCTAACCCCTTCTACTTCATATCCTTCATCTCTTAAGAGTTCAACTATAGTCTCGCGGAATAACTCGTCATCCTCAATAACAAGAACTTTTATTTTCACTGCTGTATCGCTAACTTTTTTATACTCTATCATTTATTACACCTCCATTTATACAATTTATTTTCTAAAAAACTCTGGTTTACGCTCTATAAGCTTTATAAATGCCCTAACAATTTCAGGGTCAAACTGACTCCCGCTATTTCTTATTAACTCTTCCTTTGCCTCCTCTATACTGAGAGCCTTCTTATAAGGCCTCTCTGTAGTCATAGCATCAAAGCTATCAGCAACAGCAATTATCCGTGCCCCTAAAGAAATTTCTTTTCCTTTTTTACCAAAAGGGTAACCCTTCCCATCAAACCGCTCGTGATGCTCCTCAATTAATCTTACTGCATCATTAAGGAAGTAAAGGGGGGATATAATTTCTGCACCTCTTTGAGGGTGAAGTTTAATCGCTTGCCACTCTTCCTGCGTCAATTTCCCAGGCTTGGTGAGAATATACTCAGGAACCCCAATCTTTCCTAAATCATGCAATTGACAGGCGGCCCTCAACACATCTATCTCGTGAGGTGACAGTCCCATTTCCTCACCTAAAGCCACCGCATATTTAGTTACTCTTTCGGAATGCTGGCAAGTATAATTATCTTTAAGTTCTATTATGGAATTGATAGCTACCATTATTTGCAAATATACTCTTTCTAAATTAGAGTGGAGACGAGCATTTTCAATAGCAATTGAGGCTTGGTCAGCAATACCTTCTACGAGAGCTAAATCCTCTTTGGTAAAACACCCCTTCATCCTTCTGCCACTAATATTAATTACTCCCACTTCTTTTCCTTTTAATACCATAGGCACGCTCATAAAACACCCGCTATAGTAACCCTCTTTACTGCTCTGACCCATACGTGCATCTTTTCTTATATCTTTACTTAAAAAGGGTTCCTTTTCTTTTAAAACCCAACCCGAAATCATCTCTCCTATTTTTACTCGCGTTGAGCGAATATCGCCTCCTGAGATTCCCCTTGCTGCTCCAATAAAAAGCTCTCCTGAGCGTTCATCGAACAAAAGTATTGCACATTTCTCCGCTCCTAGAACATTAGATACTCTATCAACAACAATCCCTAAAACCTCTTCCAACTTAAGGGAAGAAGTAATCTCTCTACCGAGCTCAAAAAGTAACGTCAACTCCTTTGTCCTCTCCTTTACCTCCTCTGCCAACTTAAGGTTATGCTCCTCAAGTTCATCCTTCATTGCTTTAATCTCCTCAAGATACTCTCTTTCCTGCTTCTCCATCTGGTGAATTTTTAAAACTCTCTTCACTGTATGCAAAAAGTAACTTAGCTCAAAAGGCTTGTAAATATAGTCATCCACACCTACTTTTATCGCTCTTATAGGTGCCTCCTGGTCAGCATATCCTGTAATAATGATTGCCAGAGTCTTAACGTTGGGCCTTAACTGTTTTATCTTCATAACTGCTTCTACCCCATCTACTCCTCCAGGAAGACGCACATCAGCAACGATAAGGTCAAAAATTCTCTCCTCTGCCAACTTCACAGCGCTCTTTCCGTCTTTTGCCTCTTCTACCAGATAACCCTCGTCTTTTAATAAATCCGCCAGCGTTGCGCGAAATTCATCATCGTCATCAATTACAAGAATTTTTAGTTCTTCTTTCATTT
>CAYVYZ010000043.1:0-13126 GCA_964455875.1 uncultured Planctomycetia bacterium
AAAAAGAACGTGGGCCAAAAGTATAAATAATACCGAGACTTTCCATTATTCGGGGCTCTACTCCCGGCAGACAGCCTCTTATAATGATTCTGGCATTGTTTTTTTATATTTTAATGTCCTACGAATACACGAGGCTGAGTTATCCCTGGCATATTTACTGAAAGCGCAGGTAATAAACACTATTACATCTGCCTCATCAACACTTCTTACTATTTTAAACTGATTAAGCTTTAAATAGTTACACACCCTTTACGCGTCAGCCCTCCTTCTTGTATATGCAAAACCAGATACATTTATATACACATTCATACTGTATTGGATCCTGTACTTAAAGCATCAAACATATCATTACATATAAATGCTTATTCTGCACTTCTATAAATATTAGAAAGTGCATATCTTGCTTCTATCAAACCATCTCTGCCTAACTTTTGTACATTGACGACACATTTACAATTACCATCATAATCAGACCAATTACTAGAGGTTAGCATCCCGTTTTCTTTCAAATAATTATACAGCTCTGTTCCTGGAAAGGGAGTGACAAAAGATAACTGATAAGAATGCGGCTTGGTATCTTTAATAAAATTGACTGTTGTTTTAAGTGTTTCTTTCGACTCCTGTGGGAAACCTACGCAGAATGTAAGATGCACCTTTACGCCAATCTCTTTTGTGTAAGTTATGATACTACGGGACTTATCTAAATCTATATTTTTATTACAAAATTTAAGAATATCTTTGTCGGCTGATTCTATTCCGTACTTGATAGCGTATAAACCGGCTTCTTTCATATTCTCAAGCAGCTCCTCATCCATCAAGTCCACCCTCCCCATACATGCCCACGGCAGGTGAATATTCCTTTTTTTAATCTCTTTGCATATAGAAATAACATATTTCTTGTCGATATTAAAAACGTCATCGTCAAAATAAACCGCTTTAAAATTATACTTATTTACCAAATATTCCATCTCATCAACAACATCTGTTACGTCTCTCTTCCTGTATTTATGCTCTCTGTACATAACCTGCGGCCACAGGCAGAAAGTACATTTAAAAGGGCAACCCCGTGATGCCCATATCTGAACATTAGGAACCGGCAAATCACAAAATCCGTCGTTGTAATTGTAAATAGGAACATCTTCTCTCTCTGGCCAAGGAAAAGTATCTAAATTTTCTGTTGTCCCACGGTAAGGATTGATATTAACTTTCCTATCTTCTCGATATCCTAACCCCCGAATAGAAGTAAAATCGCCTGTTTTCTCCAGACAATCCACGAATTCAAGCAATGTATATTCATATTCGCCAACAAAAACATACTCAACAAAGTTGTATTCAGAAAGAATCTCATAAGGAAAAACACTGGTATGAGGGCCACATACTGCAATCTTACATGAAGGAAAAACCTCCTTTATCCTTTGCAGTATATGCATATCACTATAGAACGAAGGGGTAGAAGTTTCTGCTACAATGAGAGTAGGCCTGTAACTATTAACCTTCTCAATACAGGCATCATCATCGGCCCCTTCAGCAATAGCATCAAAAAGATATGTATCTTTATTATGCTTTTTTAATAAAGAGGCAGCATACGCAAGAAAGAAAGGGAAAGGAAGGTAATGTTTTCTTCCGTGTTCTAACTCTATAGTAAAAGGCCAACGTGAACCAGCCCTTACTCCATACCTTCCTCTTGTTACTCTCCATGGAAGATTTACTAGGAGTGTCTTCATCTTTTTAAATCAAGATTTTTTTCTATTTTCTCTAAGAAGGAAGTCAGTTTATATAAGTTTTGATTAATATCTTTTGAATCGCAATTTATCTGTTCGATAATCTGCCGATTTTCTTTTATATCCTCTATTTCATCTTGTATATTTGATAAGACGGCAGTTATCTTTAAAGCATTTTCTTCTAATTTCTTTTGAATATTTAGTAAAATGGTGTTTGTCTGAAACAGACTGTCTTCTATTTCGTGCTGCAAATCAAATATATGGGTGTTTATCTCTATAACAGATTTCTCCATTTTATTTTGCATCTCTGATAACACTACAGCTGTATTTGAGGCATCTTCTTCTAACTTCTGTTGAATATTTAACAGAAGAGAGTTTGTTTCTTTTATCTTTTTACTTAACTCATCATGATATTTATTTTCCTGCAAAAGAATATTCTGAGAATTTAACTGGATACCAAATAAAAATTCTCCTATGTTGGACAATGCACGTAAGACAGCAAAGGTTATGATGCCTGATATCAAAACAATAATCCCCAGAATTCTCTGTTGGGTGCATAGAAGATAGAACAGACCAACACCTACACCCACAAAAAGTATTACCCATGAGATTAATATCAGAATCCATCCTGTAGGGGTTCTCTTCATTTTTCCTCCTTTTTTGTCAATATCCTATAAGAACTCTTAATAAGGTCAAAAAAAACCGGATAAGAAGAACTTAATCCGTCTATTGAACGTTTAAAGTTGTCTACAAAATGCTTTAAGAAACCTCTTTCTAAATGGGGGTGCTCTTTTGTTGTAAAACCATCCCATCCATGAGGAGCAGAAGCCATAAACAGTATCTTCTCACACAACACATCAAAATCATTGCTATTGTGCAAGAATGTTGTTAAATAATATTTTATTGATGTCCTTAACAGGTCTCCATCTCTTAATCTATTTCCTAATACACTACTAAACAACAAACAACAAGTAAGAAAATTTTTAAGAAGATTATATTTTTCTAACGCAAAACTTCTTAATTGCTTCTGCTTAAAGTCTAAATGATAAAAGAAACTTAGGTCTAACAAAAGAAGATGTATGATATAGGAAGATAAATTATGATTAAGGGGATATATATTTCCTTCCTTATTATAAAAAAATAATAAGTCTCTCAGAGATAAATATAAAGGAAGCAGCAAGTTAATATACAGTAATTGGATATCGTCGTTTATAATATCTGTTTCCATAAATCTATTAGCAAGACCAACATTTTCTTTACATTTTAAACAAAGGGATGATTTATCTTTGTAATACCCCTCCTTGTAATGATAATAAAACTGCCACCTCCAGAAATTGTTAAAGAGAGAGTACATATCGTCTTCTCTAATATGGAAAGCTAATGCTGCTGGCTCATACACAAGTTTAAACCCTTTACTATGTAAACGATTGGATAAATCCACATCTTCATAATTATTCTTGTACTCCTCATTATATCCCCCTATGCTAATAAGGTCGCTTTTTCTGAAGACATTATTGGATCCAAACAAGAAAGGAACATCATTTTGTTTACTGTCTCCCCAATTCTGTCTCATGTGATTAGAGCGCCATTTAACTATAGGCTCATCTGTATTCGATTCTATAAGTCTACCGCCTACCCCTGATATGCTGTCACCAAAATTACTCATAAGAAGTGCAAGCCAATCCTTATGGGGAACACAATCAGCATCTAAAGAAGCAACGAAAGGGGTCTTGGTATTTCTTATTGCGGTATTCCTTGCTGCTGCTAATCCTCTGTTTACATCATGAGAAATAATCCTCACAGGGAATCTTGAAACTTTACTCAAAGTATCATCTTTAGAACCGTCATCGATAATCAGTACTTCTTCGATAGGATAAGTCTGTCTCAAAACTGCCTCAAGGCATCTCTCAATATACCTTGCAGCATTAAAACAAGGAATATAGACAGTAACTTCCCCCTTCATCTTTTTAGCTCTGATTCAAACATACATTTTATTTCTGCAATCTCTAATAGTACTTTTTTGATTTTATCTTTTTCCAGATGCTGAAGGCTATTTTTATTATAAAATAATTTTCTTTTAAATAGATTTTTTAATCTGAGAACGATATCATGGACTGACTTTCTTGAAGAAACATAGAACCTATACCTTCTTGCTATACTCTTGAAGATGTGTTTAGTGTATGCTTTTAATCCCTTTCCTTTAACTCTCTTTAAATTCATAATAACTTTACTGGCAACAGTATCATCTCCAAAAATATTATCATAACAGCTCATAACGCACCCTTTGCATCCTTTACTATTTATATTTTCCTTTAACTTCTTATGTCTCTTGGAATTCCATATATCTATAAATCGGTCTTCTTTTATGCTCCCTATAAGATAGCAGTCTTCTGTCAATGCCCAACAGGGATAAATTGAACCATTAGAGGTTATAGCAGAACTTAATAACAAAGCAGAACATCCACTACCACCCTTTTTGAACTTGCCAGAAAGATATAAAGGAATTGCATTTAAATATGGCAAGGGACTTAATGCTATCCCGGATTTTACACATTTCGATACTACTCTATTGATTATGTCCCTTAACTCTCTGGATTGTTTATGGTTAATAAAGAAATGTTTTCCTTTATTCTTATTGTTTATAAATAGGGCGCTAAAAGGCTGAAATTTTATCGTTGTAGAACCATACCTTACAGCTGTATCAACAATAAATTCTAAGTAACGATAATTATAAGAAGACACCATCGTAGCTATGGTAGATTCTATATTGTGTTGCCTTAAATTATATAAGGCAGAAAGCGCTCTATCAAAACTATCCTTACCTCTTAAATAATCATGGATTCTTTGCGGCCCTTCCAAAGAAACATTTACAACATCAATACCTGCTGATTTTAATTCATAAGCGCACTTTTCATTAATCAACAGGCCATTTGTAGTAAGACAAGTTTTCATGTTGTTTTTTTTAACAAATCTAATTAATTCAAATATATCTTCTCTTAAGAGCGGCTCTCCTCCACTAAATACAATGGTTTTGGCTCCCAGCGAAGCGGAATCTATAATAACACCTTTCCATTTTTCAGTACTCAATTCCTCTGTAGCAGTCAAAGGTATATCGCACATTCTACACCTTAAATTGCACCTATTTGTAATAGATATTACTACTTCCCTTAAACTAAACATGCTTGTATATCTTTCAAACCCTGTTCATAATTATCCAGTATCTTTGCTGCTTCTTGGATAAATATTTTTCTATTGGGGTTATCTTTTATTTTGCTTAACAGGATATTCACTATACCTGTTAAAGAATCAGATTCTGGATGCGCCCAACATGTCTGAAGACACGGCTTAGGACAAACTTTCATTTTCGCTCTTGCCCTATAAGCTTCGGGTGTATGTAAACATTCATCCAAACTTATCTCTTTTACATTACCGAAAGATGCCCCGCAACTTCTCACTTCTCCATCTGGCCCTATATTTACAAATACAAAGGGATTACATTTCCACTGTTGCTTAGTTAGTGTTCCTTTAAAATAATCAAGCCAAAGGTAAGGATCATGCAAGAATGCCACTAATCCCTTTTTTCTACTGTAATCAACAATTTTATCGATCTGCTCCTTAAGCACAATCAGATTATCACCTCTTATCCAGAAAGGAGCAGAAGAGGAGGTATTCTGCATATCATCTTGTGCTACAATTACAGGATGATACACAAGACACTCAACACCCAAATCTCTAACTAGAGGTATAATATCAAAAAGCTCAGTTACATTCTCTTTCATAATCGTTGTCCATACAGAAATCTGGGGGCCTTTTTTGTTACGTCTTTTAGCACTAACTAGATTAGACAAAGCCGCCAGTGCTTTTTTAAAACTTCCTTCCTCTCGTATGAAATCATGTGTCTTGGAATTAGCTCCATCTAAAGAAATGGCTATATTACTAAGACCTGAGCCTACTATTTCCTTTGCTAAATCTTCATCTATAAGAGAACCATTGGAAACACATTCTGTTGCTATCCCTTTACTAACTGAATATCTTATAATATCAAAGATATCTTTTCGCAAAAAAGGCTCACCACCCGTTAACATAACCACTGAATCCCAATTCCACGAAGCTATCACATCTAATGATCTCTTTACAATATCAAAAGGAAGTTCGTACCCCTTAAGAATTTTCACCACCCCGCACATCTGGCAAGTGTATGTACACCTGTGGCTTAAACTTATATATACCCAGTATGGCTTGGCAAAAGGATAATTAAGTTCTTCGGAAAAATAATAAGCTATATTCCTCTCAAATTCTTTAAGACAATCCATCTTTTGTAATGACAAATCTATCCATTACTAGAATATCTATTCCGCTCTTTGTGAACGTATTATATGCATCAAGAGGAGAATTTACAATTGGTTCGCCTTTTAAGTTAAAAGATGTGTTAAGAAGGGCTGGGATGCCACTTTCCTTGTAAAACGCCTCTATTAAAGCATAATATAGAGGATTTGTATTCTTAAAAACAAACTGAGGACGCGCTGTATTGTCCACATGTGTAGCAGCCTTAATTAAGTTATTTTCTACCGGTAATGTATAAAGCATAAATCTAAATGGATATTGTGTCTTAATGTTATCTGCATCGAATAATAAGTCTACATATTCATACAAAACCGATGGCGCAAAGGGACGAAAGGCTTCACGAAATTTAACTTTTAAATTTATATTATCTTTCATAGAAATATTCCGGGGGTCAGCTAATATAGAACGGTTTCCTAAAGCACGCGGCCCCCATTCAGAGCGTCCATGGAACCAGCCGACTATCTTCTGTTTAACTAAAGCTTCGGTTACATAATTCAACAGCTCTCTTTCATCAATAAATTTTCTATAATGTATACTTTTTCTATCTAAAAAAGATTGGATATCTGACGAAGAATATCCCTTCCCCCAATAAGTATGATTTAAAATGAATTTTCTTGGTCGACCAAGCATACAATGCCACACATATAAAGCAGCTCCCAGAGCTCCCCCTCCATCGCCAGCGCTTGGCTGAATAAAAACTTCATCAAAAGGAGTATGCTTTAATATCTTATAATTTGCAACACAGTTTAACGCCACCCCTCCTGAAAGACATAATTTCTTTAGCCCTGTCTTACGGTAAAGATAATTGGAAATTTTAATAAGTATATCTTCGGTAACTTTTTGGATACTTGCAGCAATATCGGCAAAACGCCTATTCTGTTGCAACTCGCCTTCCGTAACAGGCGATTTATCATAAAGATAATTATCTCTGTCTACAATGAACCTGCTTGATGGATTCCGTGGCTCGCCGAATAATTTAACAAAATTATAATTAAAACTCTTAGTTGTTGAATGATGGTAAGAAAAATACTTCATATTCAATTTAAAACTTCCATCCGGATTCACTCTTATAAGCTCATTATATATTTTATCTATATACCGAGGCTCCCCATAAGCACTCATTCCCATAACCTTATACTCTCCATTGTTTATTTTAAATCCTAGAAACGCTGTAAATACAGAGTATAAAAGACCTAAAGAATGGGGAAACCTAATCTCTTCTAAAAGCTGAATCTTATTCTCTTCCTTACCCTGCCAATCAGCCTTCCCTATCCCTAACGTAGTTGTTGCCCATTCCCCCACACCATCCACATTGAGAATCGCAGCCTCCTCAAAAGGAGAACAAAAAAAACTGCTTGCAGCGTGAGATAAGTGATGTTCACAAAATAGAACTTTATCCATACTTATGCCAAGAAAATCAGCAATTGTTGCCTTTATCCACAGCTTATCTTTCAACCAGTTAACAGCCACTTCATTAAAAAGCCGCCAAGATTTAGGGTATGTCGCAAGGATTGTTTTTGTAATCCGTTCGAACTTCAAGAATGGCTTCTCATAAAATACAACATAATCTAAATCTTTTCCCTTAATATTTTCCCCTTCAAGACAGAATTGAATAGCCCTATAAGGAAAAGAAAAATCGTGTTTTATACGGCTAAATCGTTCTTCTGCTGAAGCAGCCACAAGATTCCCATCTTTTAAAAGACAGGCAGAAGAATCATGATAATAACAACTAATACCTAAAATATACATCCTCTAAATCTGTTTTTACTGCTCTCTTAAAAAATCACCTATATTTGTTATGTCTTTATGAATCTGCCATGAAGGAGATGACTTGATTCTCAGATAATCATTAAACAACTTCACAAATATACCAAAAGGAGTAACGAATATGAAATAAAAGACGAAAGTAATTATTCTCACTAAAACATTCGCTATAATTTGAGCGAACTTCTTTATTCTTCTAAGGAACTCCTTCATATGCGCCACATAATTTAACTATCAGAATAATGTATAAATAAAAGGAACAACAGCAGAACTTTGTGCAAGCCATATCAATATACCAAGAAGGATAAAAGCAACAATCATTGGTATCATCCACCATAATCTATTCTGCCACAAAAATGAGAACAATTCTTTGACTACAACAAACTTTGCAATAATTTTCTTCAACCATCTAATCATAACTCTCAAAACTTACTCAAATAATTATAAACAAATTCATCGTTTCCTTTTAAACCATACTTATGTATCAGATAGTCCGCCACATACTCACCAATAACTCTATGAGCAAAAGGGCTATAATGAGGGTCTATCTGAAATCTTAAATGTTTTACTCTTTTCGCGCCTGCCATAATGCTTGACAGATCAAGATAAGGTATATCGAGTGTTTTACAAAATTCTTCAAGAGGCACGCTTGGCTTGCAACCATCAATATAAACAACCAAAAAGTCTGTAGAATGCCTATTACAGAAATCTTTATAATTCTTTAGAAGTAGAAAAATAAGTTTATTAAAATCATCCCGACTATATAAAGTTCTCCATTTATTTTCCTCAGAAAGAAGTCTATAAATACCTTGCCAGTATTCTCTATCTCTATCTTTATAGGCCAGCTTTTTATCTACACTTTTAATTTTCGTATAATAAGTGATAAGCGTGTACAAACCACTATTCTTAAAAATACTCTTTTTTTTATCTTCTCCCTCGTTTTTGCCAGCACATCTGTCTCGGACTATTCCAATGTGTGTGTTCTTACTAAAATTGTCTTTAACAAAATCAATATCTTGTAGGATAAGTCTATCTTTACTACTATTTAGCACAAACCGAGGTTTAAATGCTCCTACTCTTACAAAATCCTTACATCTTTGCATAAATGCATCAATTACAAAAAGAATAACTAAATCAGGTTTATACTTTAGTCCTTCACGTTTAAGTTGCAAAAACGACTGATCCATCCCAAATCCCCATACACCCATATTGATTATCTCCGTATCACGTAAAGCTTCCTCTATTATTTCTGTAAATCTCTCACCATACTTTATCCCTTCTCCCATAACCGTAGACTCACCCAAAGCTAATACTCTAAACTCTCCCGGCGGTTTTGCGTAAGGAGTTTCTTTATCCCTTAGGCCTTGCGAATTTATCTTATAAACCACATCAAATTCTGAAGTAATTACTCTATCTTCAGAATTAGACCTAAGTCCCCATCCTAAATCCTTATCGTAACATCCTATATCAGGATAATGATACCCCTTGTTTTTTTCATCAACGTATTGCAACTTTTCCTTAAGCTTAGCTTTCCTTAAGTATAAATTAGCAATCTCCTCAGCAAAAAAAATAGCAATAACTAATCCTATAAACCCCACCAATATCTTTATAAAATAATCTTTCACTTTCAAAATGCACCTTTCTTATATTTTTTTAATACAGAATTAACTTTGGCTCTAATTTTAAATGCCGTTATCCAATTCGGAGAACATCTCCTCAACGATGAGAGATGTTGATTTATATAATATTCTATTTTCTGTATGAAGTTCTTTTTTAACTCAACATCGCCATTCTCTTCTAGCTTCTTAAGAAACAAATCTATTTCCTCAAAGACATTTGAAGGAAAATAAACACAATCTTGAAGGCAATGTTGACGACACTTTCTTACTTTCTTACGCACTTTATATGCCTCTTTGGAATGCCATATATCTCGCAAACTATTTTGCTTCAAATCTCCATATATACCTACACAACTCCACACTTTACCTTCGTAAGTAATAACTATCCTTTTAATGGCCTCATAACACTTAAAATCCTTAGGTAATCTTTTCCCTTCAAAATAACGAGGAATAGAATCTATGATAGCATCTGCAGTGTATATAAAAAGGTTACTTAATTCATTTTTTAGTTTTTTAACCTCTTTAAATACCTCAATCATCTTTGACACACTTTCTTTTTTGGGCCATAAAACACTCTCTTCTTTCTCAAACATCTTTGTATTATTAGAAAGCAACGGCTGAAAAACAAGAATATTGCAATTTTTATCTCTGGCGAACTCAACCATTGGCAAAATTTCATCGATATTATTGTCCATAATAGTAAAATTAATGCCAATAGTAGGGAATGCACTCTCGTACCTTCTTTTCCAGTAGTTAATTCTATCTATATTCGCCGCTGCCTTATCAAATACCCCTTCTCCTCTGATTTCATCATTTACTTTACCAACACCGTCCAAGGAGATAGTGATATGGTTAAGACCGGAGTTAATCAAACGCCGGATGATATCATCATTAAACAATGTTCCATTGGAAATAATATCAACCATGCCTAAACCTCTAAGCACAGCAAACTCAACAAGTTCTACCAAATCATCTCTTAACAATGGCTCTCCTCCTGAGAAGATAAGGTGTTTTATCCCCATTTCTTTTATCTGAGCTATTACATCCTTAATTATATCTGTTGACAACTCATGCTCTTTGCTGCTTGGATTCTTATAAATGTCACACATCTTACATTTAAGATTGCATCTGTTAGTAAGAGATAAATAAACATGTTCTGGAGGGGTTAAAGGATACGCAATAACTCTGCTAAGATGAAATCCTATTTTCTCCTTGAGAGCAACATATTCTTTACTCAGATGTTCATCCATTTCTCTTTCTATCTTTTATGAATACCGACCGTATCAACATACTCAAACTCTGGGCTTTCTCATAAGAATAACAACTTTGCATACATAAATTATTGCATTTTTTAGAATGCAAACGGAGTCTATACGCTTCTTTTGAAGTCCAAGCTTTCCTTAACGAAACCGTATCTAAATTCCCACATATACCGTGGCAAGAGTAAACAAGAGGAATATTTTTCTCAAAGCATATAAATACAGTTTTAAAACCACCAAAACAAGCCCAATCTTTGCGAGTAAGAGTCTTCTTATAATATTTAATTAAAAGCTCCAAACGTGGCTCTTCATAAATACTAACATATTTTGGTTTATATTCTCTTATCTTCGCAATTTCCTCTTCTAAGACACAAATGTTTCTCTCCTGTACCCAAAACTCTGGAATATTGCGGTTCAGAAAATTTGCATTATCATTTATTAAAGGTTGGAAATTTACTACGTCTACGCCTAAGTTATCTGCTAACTTAACTATCTCTGAAAGTTGATCCACATTGTTATCCATAACTGTACAGGCAATCCCTATAGATAAAGAGGACCCTCTCTTCTTTTTGTTAGTTAAAATATTTATGGCATTTATCACTTTTCTAAATACTCCCTCCCCCCGGAAAAAATCGTTAGTTTCTTCTAAACCATCAAGAGAAAAATGAATGTGACTTATTCTGGAATTAATTACATCTTTTGCTAAACTTTCATCTATCATAACCCCGTTGGTAGTAATTATACTTTGCAGCCCTTTATTGTAGACATACTTACAAATCTCAAAAATATCTTCTCTTAAAAATGGTTCTCCTCCTGTAAAAAGAATCTCCTTTATCTTATATTTTTTTGCCTCATCAATAACATGAAGTATCTTTGCGGTAGATAATTCTTCTGCTTCTGGTAATAAACCAGCGATACTACACATTCTACATCGTAAGTTACATCTGTATGTGAGGGAAATCTGGATCGCTTCTGGAGAAATTAAAGGATAATTAATTTTTCGCGATAACAAAAAAAGGAAATCCCTCATGACATCTCAAGAAAATCTTGGATACAGTTATTAATCTCCTTAAGAGGTGCACAACACATCTCCATGCACTCTGCGCTTTCAGATAATTTCTCCCTTAAAGCTAAATGTCTCTTTCTCCAAATATCAGCTAAGTGGGTAATAGTAACATCTGATCCAATGGAGATATTTATTTGAGGACATTGAATCACTGTACCGTTATAATCTACGGAAATCATAAAATAATTCAAAAAACATTTTGCTTTAACTCTTTCCTTCACTTCACCTTTCTCTTCCCCATAATTTCCCCACTGCTCAATTCCTTCTACAAAAGAGTCGCCCCGAAATTTCTCTAACCTGCTCATTAACTCATATTCTTCATCTAAAGTAAGGCTAATCTTTTCCCAAATGCTTCGTTCCAACCCGGGGTTTATAAGCTTAAGAAGAAAGACCTTCTTTACTACAGAAAATTTCTTGAAAAAAGAGATTAAATCTGTTATGTGTTTATAATTTACTCTTGTTACCACAGTATTCACAAAAATATTTACTTCGCTCTTCATGTTCTCTAATATCTTCACAAAACTTATGAGATTATCCATATATAGGCGGTTATCCCGAGAAGGACGCAAAGTATATTGAATGGACGGAATTAGAGAATCTATACTTATAAAGATTGTGTCCCACTTATAAGAATTCATGATATTCGCAACATCTTTATTTAATAAACTACCATTCGTAGTAATCGTGCCTTTAAAGCCCATATTTTTTATTTCTTTAATTATTTCTCGGATGTCCTTCCTCATAAAAGGTTCACCATCTAATATGTTCAAATCTATCTCTGATACACCAATTTCTTTTGCTTGCATGAAAAGTAAACGTAGCTGTTGCAAATTCATTGTACGAGCTCTATTATCAGTTGAAGGAACACCAATATGATAACGGCTTTTTGGCCTCTTTATAGAAAAAAAGCTATCCCGAACCAAACGTATTATTTTAGAAAACTTATCATCCTTTCTTATCTCTGCTGCCAAATAATTCTTTTTCACAAAACCACCTTTGCAATATACACAATTTAAATTACATAAAGGAGTTAACCTCAAAGCCAATACACTAGGCCCAACATTCGCGTCATTTAAAGCCCTTTTAACCTTGACTAATGCGTCTTTTTCTATCATACATCACAAAAGCATGGCAAAAGACATGGCCATCGGCATTTCTTTACTTTCTCTAAAGCTTCTTGCCTCTTTTGACTATGAATTATTTCTACTAAACTATGTTTCTGGATACTTCCGTAAGCAGAAAAACATGTGGTAAACTTTCCCTCATTAGATAAAAGATACGTTTCTTTTGCGGAATGACACTCAACATCGTTATAGCTTATTGTACCACGGTAGTATTTCTTAATAAGAGATA
>CAYVYZ010000044.1:0-9671 GCA_964455875.1 uncultured Planctomycetia bacterium
GACTAACTCCTAGCCGATATTCACACATAAAAACCTCTCTAAATTCGCTATATTTCAAGGATTGGTTGTTATATAATAATTATCAGAAAGCCAGATTCCTGAGAGGATATTATAACTAATTTTTGCACGGGGAGAAGGGTCATTTTGTGGTAAAATCTGGAAACTATTTATAATTTCTTTAAGGAGGGCTATCTCTCTTTGTAAGTCAACTGGTTTTACTTTTTTATCCAGTACACCTGTATTTAACATCCTTAGAATACCTTTTATCTCAATATATCTTCCAAGATAAGAACTACTATATTGCAAAACATAATAAGTTGAACCTGCTGTACCTTCTTCCCAGATAACTTTTGTAAAATTTACACCATTTATAGAGACTTCTTTTGGAGGTTCAATATACAGACTTGAAAGATGCGCTTGTTTTTTATTGCTTATACTTATCAAAATGTATTTCTGAATTAAGTTCGTTCCTTTATTTACTGACAAATCAATACGTAATAAATTATTTTCTTTTTTAATTCTTGCATATATAGGATAGAAAAATTTAAATCCCATAGCAGAATTGATATATTCTTGCCACTTATCATTAGGACTTATTCCCCAACAGCTACTCTTTTGCGGAAGAAAAAACGGTAATACTAGTGCTGAAAATAAGAAAATGAATAAAAATCTTTTCTTCATGCTATACACTCCAAAAAAATAATACAAGATAAATTCTCAGGAAGCAATCTTTTTCTTACAACGATGAACGGTGTTAGGGAGAATAATTATTTGAGGCTTCTACTTGGAATGGGTTGGTATAATTTTTTAAGCAGCTGCTTTATTGGAGTATGTAATTTAATTCGTGCATTTCGCTTAGAAATTTTTTTTTGATATCCTCTAGCTCGTTAAGTTTGTCTTTTGTGCGCTGATTGTGAGGTTCGTAGTCGCTAACGATATCTTCTGTTAAATCGATTATCTTATTCATCAAATCACACACCTTCTCTGCCTCATTAGGAGGATTCTCTGTCTTCTTACGATATTCTGTTTTCCACTCGTTTATTTTTTCTTCTGCCAGATTAGTGCTTATTTTTGAATTACTTAGGTCATCAAGAAGGTCTATAATAAGGATGTACTGACTTCTTGTAAGATTATAAAGCTCAATCATGTGTCTTTTTGTTTCTTCATCTAAGCTATACACACTGGTAGTTATAAGCAGTAAGAGGAGGATAAATGTTATTGATGCTTTCATCAATTACTTCTCAATTTTAATGATTAAAAGCCACTTATTTATTAACACAACCAAAGCCCTTTATAATTTTATCGCTTAGGCGTATCTTATTCAATAAGATTATTGTATATTGATGTTAAGGATAAAGGTGAAATTTACACTTTAGCAAAATATAAGTAATATTTTTATAAGTTATTTCATTCGAGAATATTTTAAGAAAACCCTATATTTACGCCAAGCATTTTGAGTGGTAATGCGCGATCGGCTGGTAATTATTAATGCTTATTTTCCCAATCTACATTTTGTTTTTAATTTTTTGTTCTAATGTTTCAATTTTTATAGCAGATATTTCTCCTTGTAAGACTCTTATATTTAAATAGAAGAAGAGAAAGAAGAATCTTATCCTTAAGAGTATTTTTGTAATGCAATAGGCCAGAGAAATAATAATATTTAATTTTTTCTGGAAGTTGCAAACGATTCTGCCAATTCCTCTTTTATGAAACTCTTGCATATTCGAGTAAAAAAGGTAAAATTAAGAGCAGGTACAACTTTATCAACAATATCTTCATAGAAGGAGGGAAAATGGATATTTATCTTACACGCCAAGGTTATGAAAGATTAAGGGAGGAGCTCGATTACTTAAAAAAGACAAGAAGAAAAGAGTTGTCCGAGGCTATAAGGAAAGCAAGAGAGCTTGGAGATTTATCTGAGAACGCAGAGTACATTGCAGCCAAAGAAGCCCAAGCTTTAAATGAGAAAAAGATTGCAGAGCTGGAAGATAAATTAAGTCGTGTACGTATTATTGAGGATGAGAAGATTAACCCCTTCGAGGTGAGAATTGGAGCAAAGGTTAGGTTAAGGGATTTAGAGACTGGTGAGGAACTGCAATACACAATAGTTTCTGAGGCAGAGGCTGATTATGACAAAGGGATGATTTCTCTTACCTCTCCTGTAGGCAAAGCTCTGTTAGGGCATAAGGAAAATGATATTGTAGAAATAAAAATTCCTGCCGGCGTCTTAAAATATAAGATACTTAATATTTCCCGCTGAATAAGCCAACAGTTAATAACGTTTAGCGGTTAGGACTTAGTGATTAATATCGTATTGTGTAGTGCGTTGTACGCCTGCCCAATGGCAGGCAGGTATTGCGTGATATATTAGATAGATACTAGATAACGTGGTAACTGGTTGACTCGAAATCGCCTAAGGGGATAAATCGCAAACTCGGTAACTATTCGCTATACGCTATTAAAGGGATATTGACAGTTTTACTTTTGTTGTATATTATGTTTCTGGAAGTCGAGGGGAGGTAACTTAAAACATATAAGAACATGCCTGAAAATTACCTGTTTAGATTATATATTAACTCAAATTCGCAAAGTGGGATAAAGGAAAACATTAACATTTTTTTTAAAGAGAAATTAGGCTCAAACTACACTTTAGAAGTTGTTGATGTAAAAGAAGGCGTGGAAAAAGCAAAAGAAGACTCAGTTTTTATTATTCCCACCCTTATTAAAATCTCTCCACCTCCTAAAAAGAGAATTATAGGGGATTTATCCTGTAAAAATAGAGTCTTGTTAGCTTTAGGAATTTAAAGTCAAGTTCGTTATCCTGTATCAACATGCGGGAATTTTTCTTTACACAATTTGATTATATCGTTTTTCTCTATGGCGTAAGCTTGATTATGCTTTCTGCTTTATGCTTTACATATGTCTCAGAGAAAAGACGTGACGACATCCCTTGTAAGATTCTTGGATATTTTTTGTTTGTAGGAGGAATAGGGCAATGGCTTAGGGTTTTTGCTCTTGACTTAGGGGATTCTATCGGGTTTAAGGTAATAAGGGCAATAGTTTTTGTTGTTTCTTATCTTTTTCTTTTATCTTTTTTTAAAAGAATTGTTCATATTTTGTTCTTTCGGCTGGTGCCCAAAGCACTTTATGTTCTTATAGTCGCTGGTTCTGTGCTGTTGTGGGTATTATATGGTTATTATGGAGTTATAGCAGCTTTGCACTATGTATTTGCTTTAATTGTAGGCTCTTTGAGTGCTTTATTCATCTACAAATATTCGCAGAAGGAAAAAGTCGTCCCTCTAAAAATATTCAGTATATTTTTAGGATTACATTTTATTCTTCGGGGGGTTTTCGTCCCTAAAGATACAATTTTATTTTCCCCTTACCTTAACGAGGAAACTTTTAGTTACTTTCTCGGTTTTCCTGTTGAAGCGTTACTTTCTATACTGATTTTTATTTGTACTTATTTGTTATATCTTTCCTCATGTTGTATATCTTCTCGCCTTAAAGTGTCTAAGGCAACTAAGAGAGATATTTACATTGGTCATGCGAGCCCGCTCATTTTTATTATTATTTTAGTCTTGAGTTGGATTATGGTGAATTACTTTGGTGAGTGCCACAAGAAAAAAGAAAAACAAGTTTCTCGTATGGCTTTAAATGCATTGAGTCATCATTTAAAAAGTATTCTTACAAAAACAGAGCAAGTTGCAGACGCTTTAAGTGTTTCTGCCCGTGTACGAGAAGTTATTAAGTATAATGATGCTTTAGCAAAAGAAAGGGTTAGTGTCCTTCTTGACCGTTACAAGAAGGCATTTGGCATGGATATTTGTTATGTCCTTAATAAGAAAGGAGTAGTTGTTGCTGTTTCAGATAGGAACCGGAAGAACAGTTTCTTGGGGAAAAATTTCTCTTCTTTCACATATTTTAAAAATGCAATAGAAGGAAAAAAAGGCTATTCCTTTACGGTAGATAAGCGGCATCATAGATGGTATTTTTATGCGAGCTTACCTATTAAAGACAGGGATAAAAACATTATTGGTGCAGCTGTGGTAGCAAAAGACCTTAGTGAATTAACTCCTGATTTTAAAATGTTTGATTACAGTTTTCTTATTGGTCCAGAAGGGATAGTTTTTATTGCAAGTAATGAGGAGTTTGTTTTTAGAAGTTTTCATGTGGATAAAACATCTGATAAAAGTGCAGTTTTATCCAATGAGATTGGAGGGGTCGATTTTAGCCGGCTTCTTGCAGTAGATTATTTGTTCCCTCAAGAGATCTTTCTTAAAGGGAAATCGTATTATTTAATAAAGAAATTTGTTAATTATGGGGGGTGGTATTTAGTAGCTTTACGTCCTATTACAGTTGTGTTGATTACAAGACTTATAAGTTTAACCATTGCTATGTTTATAATTTCTCTTGTTTTTGTATTCTTTGTTGTTATCCGCAAGCGCACAAATTTGCTTGAGAATGTTAGAAGGGCATATGCAGAGCGTAAAGCTATCTTTGATGTTGCCAGTGCAGTTGCAATCATTACGACAGATTTAGAAGGAAGAATAAAGATTTTTAATAAAGGCGCAGAGTATATATTAGGGTATAGCGCCTATGAGATTAAAGGTAAAACCATATGCATATTTTTTTCTCCAAAAGATAGTGCCCAACCAGCAAATTTCTGTTCTTTAATAGAGCAAGCCCGCTCAGGGTTGCTTCAAAAGGAAGAGTATGTCTGGTACAGGAAAGATGGGAGAAAGATTATTGTAAATGTGTCTGTTGCCTGCCAGCGTAATAGCGAAGGAAAAGCCGAAGGGTTTATCTTTATGGCTACAGATATAACCAAGCGTAAA
This sequence comes from uncultured Planctomycetia bacterium, assembly GCA_964455875.1. Taxonomy (GTDB): domain Bacteria; phylum Omnitrophota; class Gorgyraeia; order Duberdicusellales; family 4484-171; genus CAZWON01. The sequence continues at coordinate 4,839 of CAYVYZ010000044.1, forward strand.
ACCATGGAGGAGGCGTTACGAAGAGAAAAAGACAGAGCAAAGATGTATTTTGATATGGCAGGGACCATTCTTTTAGTGCTTGACAGAGAAGGGAAAATATCTCTTATTAACAAAAAAGGGTGTAACGTCTTAGGCTATGAGGAGAATAGTATTATAGGAAAAGATTGGTTTGATAATTTTTTGCCCGTCAGAGTGCGAGAAGAAGTTAGGGAGGTATTTAGAACGTTGATAGAAGACGAGAAGAAACAACCCAGCTATTACGAAAATCCTATTCTAACAAAAGATGGAGAAAGAATCATTGCCTGGCATAATACGGTTATCAGAGACGATAAGGGGAGGATTATAGGAACGTTAAGCTCCGGAGAAGATGTTACCGACCGTAAAAAAAGAGAGAAAGAATTCAAAAGGAAAATAGAAGAATTAGAGGCTTACCATCGTTTTGTTGTAGATAGAGAGCTGAGAATGAAGGAATTAAAAGAAGAAATTAATAACTTAAAGAAATTGTTAAAAGATAATAAGTAAGTGTATGTTTAAGTTTGGCTTGAGAGAAAAACTGATTGTTGTTACAGTATTTCTTATACTCTTAGCGCTGGGAGTAAGTACTTTTTTTACCCTTAGGAGTTTTGTCCCTTTATATAAAAAAAGTGTAGCTGAAAGAGTATTCTTGAGTGTAGGTGGGCTTAAGGATATTTTAGAAGGTACAGCATCGTTGGGGTTTGAGTTGGGAGAATTAGAAGGGGTTGATAAAGAGTGTAGAAGAATCGTAAAGGACATTCCTTATGGAACATACTGTTTTGTCGCAGATACCCAAGGGAGAATATACTATCATAATCTAGAGAAAGAAAAAGGAAAAATCTACAAGGATAAGACAACCTTAAAGGCTCTAAGAGCACATAGAAAGCTTGTGCAATACGTATGTTCAGGTAAAGAAAAATGTGTTTATGATTTCTCTTTACCTCTTTATGATACAAGGGGAAAATACATCGGGGTAATCAGAGTAGGAGTCTTAGCAGATATCATTGACAAGGAAACAAATGTCTTAAAGGAACGTTCTTTAATACTTTATGTTGTATTTGTAATTCTTACTATTGTAAGCGTCTCTTTGCTTAACAGAACTTTTGTAATTGAGCCCCTGCAGCGTATTCTAAAAGGTCTTGAGAGATTTTCTCGTGGTGAGTTAGGGTATAAAATTAAAATAAGGCGCAAAGATGAATTTGGTATACTTTCATCTACCCTTAACCAGATGGCTCAGTTCCTTTTAAAAACCCAGAAGGAGCTTATTTCTTCTAAGGCATATATAGAGTCTATTATTGAGAACATAAGTGATTCCTTAGTGGTTATAGATGCAGATAAGAAAATCACCATGGTAAATGCTGCTACTCTTAATTTACTGGGCTATAAAAGAGAAGAGATTACAGGAGCTCCTCTGGAGAAAATTATAACACGAGATATTTTAGATGAAGGAGCGATAGAGGAATTGGCTGAAAAAAAGGTATTACACAATTTGAGCGCAGAATATATCACTAAAGATAAAGAAAAAATTCCCCTTAACCTTTCTGTTAGTATGGTTAAGCTTAAAGCCGAAGATGAGACTCCACATGGTTTTATCATTATACTAATAGCACGGGATATGCGTAAGATTAGAGGATTAATTAAAGATTTAGAAGAGACTAACACCAGACTTAAAGAGGAGCAGGAAAGCTTAGAGTATAAAGTGAATGAGCGTACAAAAGAGCTTAGAGATTCCCAGCAGGCAATATTGAATATCCTGGAAGATTTAGAAGAGGCAAAGGAAGATATAGAGATAAGCAGAAGAAGTTTCCTAAATATTATAGAGAAAAGTACCGAGGGGATTGTGGTAGTAGATTATGGTGGTAAAGTGCTTTTTGCCAATGAAAGTCTATGCAGACTATTTGGAACCCAAACAGAGGAACTTTTAGGTAGTGTGTTAGGAGTTCCCTGTCTTGATAAAGAAATGACAGAGGTTGATATTGTCTGTTTTAGCGATGGTAAGATTAAACGGGCAGAATTAAGAACGGTTAATATAGAGTGGGCTCAGAAAGACGCTCATCTTATTTTGTTCCACGATATTACAGAAAGGATAGAGTTTGAAAAGAATCTTAAACAAGCTGCTGAGCAGTGGCGTTCTACGTTTGATGCTATTTTAGACGCTGTTATTCTTCTTGATAAAGAAGGGAAGGTGTTGCGTTGCAATGAGGTTGCAAAGGAGCTCTTAGGAACTTCTTATGACGAAATCAATAGTAAGCTTCTTTTTGATATATTCTTGCCAGAAGAGAAACTTAAAGACAAAATTCTTATAAAGGCAATTGACACAAAAACTCGTCAATCATACGAGGTTCAGTATAACAACAGATGGTTTTTTATCACTCTTGACCCCATTATAGATAAGGAGGAGGTTAGCGGGGCAATTTGTATTATTGCGGACGTGACAGAAGAAAAAGAAGCAAAAGAAGAAGTGAGGTTTGGTTATTGGAGTAAGACGGTTATCACAGAAATTATTAAGTTGTCATTGGAAGGTATTAGTTTAAATGATATTTTAGAACGCGCCCTTTACTCCTTCATGTCTTCCCCGTGGCTTAATATAGAACCTAAGGGAGCTATTTTCCTCGCTGATAATAAAAATAGGCAGCTTATATTAAGTGCAGAAGTTAATTTGTCATATCTAAGGAAAACGTGCAGTCGTATCTCTTTTGGAGAGTGTATCTGTGGCAGCGCTGTCTTAAAAGAAGAACCTTTTTCTTTTTATTATCATGACGAACATGAGGGTTATAAGTGTGGAGAAAAAGTTAAACATACGCATTTTTGCTTTCCTATTGGCTATGGAGGAAGATATGATGAAGAAAATATCAGAGGTATGATGTTGTTCTATGGTAGTTATGGTATGGAGTTGGACAGTACGACAAAAGATTTCTTTTTGTCTGTTTCCAATATATTAGCAGAGATTATTGAGTTTAAACGCACAGAGGAAGAGCTTCATTCTACAAAAGTTTTTGTAGAAAACATTGTAGAGAGTGCACAATCAATCATTCATGTCTTAGACAAGGAGGGAATTGTTATAAGCGTTAATAATTTTACTGAGGAGCTTTTAGGTTACCAGCGTAGAGATATTATTGGCAAGAATTGGTTTGATACTTTTGTTTCTGAAGATGAGAGAGAAGAGGCAAAAAAAGAATATCTTAGGTGCGTAGAAGGAAAGAAAGTAAAAGGCTATGAGAGTTCTATAATAACTAAAGGTAACCAGAAGCGAGTAATCTCCTGGTACGCTTCTCCTTTATATGACAACGAAGGTAATACTATAGGAGCTGTGGCTTTAGGATATGATGTTACGGAGAGAAAAGAGCTGGAGAAATCTCAGAGGCTCGCCCAGTTAGGCAAGCTTGTTGCTGATATGGCACACGAGGTAAACAATCCTCTTATGGTTATTTCAGGGCGTGCCCAGTTATCCCTTATGGAGGATATTCAAAACGAAGAGATAAAAAACAATTTGAATATTATTATTAAAGAATGTCAAAGAGCAAAAGATATTATCCAGAGGCTTTTAAAATTTTCCCGTCCCAGCAAAGGCGAATTTAGAGATATAAATATAAATGATTCTTTAAAGGAGGTAATATCCTTAATTGAGCATCAGTTTAGCCTTGTAAATATAAATATAGTTAAAAATTTTGATGAAAATATTGGGTTAATAAAAGGCGACGATAAACAGCTTCAGGAGGTGTTCATGAATCTCTTTAACAATGCCCGAGATGCAATGCCTCATGGGGGAAGTATTGAAGTCAGGACAGTTTCTTCTTCGGGGGAGGTGAGAATAGAGATAAGGGATGCAGGGGCTGGGATGGATAAAAAGACATTGGCTAAAGTATTTGACCCTTTTTTTACCACGAAAGAAAAAGGAACTGGCTTGGGATTAGCAGTTTGTTATAGCATAATTAAAAATCATAAAGGAAATATGTGGTTTGAAAGCGTATTAGGTAAAGGTACCACAGCAATAATAACCCTTCCAACCAAAGGAGAGAAGGATGAGTAAAATACTTGTTGTTGACGATGAGCGCGAAATCGTTGATATTTTAGAGAAATTTCTTACCAAAAGAGGTTATAATGTGATTAAAGCTTATGGAGGAGAAGAGGGACTAGAGAAGATTCTTTCTGGCGAAAACTTTGATTTGATTATTTTAGATATGAAGATGCCCAGGCTAAGTGGCGCTGAAGTCTTAGAAAAGATACATGAAGAAAATAAGCATCCTAAGGTAATAATTTTAAGTGGTTCATTGGGCATTGATAAGAATATTGATACAATAAAAAGATTGGGTTATAATGAAAAAGATATTCTTATTAAGCCCATAGATTTAGAGGAGTTAATTAAGGCTATAAAAGAGAAGTTGTCTGGGTAGTAATGTGGGATAAGATTTTAGTTGTAGATGATGATATAGATACAAGAGAGAAATTTTATGAGATATTTTCTTCCTTGTGTTATAAGGTGACTTGTACTCCCACAGCAGAGGAGGCTTTTAACCGTCTTCTTGAAGAGCGTTACGGAATTATTATCTTGGATGAGGTAATGCCAAAGATAGGCGGATTTGAAGCAGCTCAGAAGATTAGAGAGTTTGATAAAGAGACAAAAATTGTTATTCTTACAGAAGAGGAGCCAAAGGATGACGATAGAATAGCAGAGCTACGTATTAGCCGTCTTATTAAAAAGGATTTCTCTAACCATTTTATGGTAAAAGAGATTATTGAGATTTTAAAAGAGGTTAAGGAGCAGAAAAAGCCGCAGTTAACAAATGACTATAAAAGCACTGTATTGGTGGTAGATGA
>CAYVYZ010000044.1:9771-12746 GCA_964455875.1 uncultured Planctomycetia bacterium
TAGGGGCAAGTGACTATTTGGTTAAGCCATGCGATTTGGAAAAAGTTGATACGGTTATTACTTCCTTATTAGTTAAGGTTTAAGATGGATAAAAAGATTTTGATAATCGACGACGAACTGGAAGTAAGGAATCTATTTTATGATATTTTCACTAAGGAAGGTTATAGGGTAGTTACTATAGGAGGAGGGGAAGAGTCAATAAAGGCCGTTAAACAAGAGAAGCCAGATTTGGTTTTGCTCGATTTTAATATGCCTAACATTAATGGCATAGAGATATTGAAGGAGATAAGAAAGGAAGATACAAAAACAAAAATAGTTATGCTTACAGCGGTAGGCAGTGAAGATTTAGAGAAAGAGGCGCGCCTTTTAGGGGCAAGCGGTTTTTTGCGCAAGAGTTTAGGCATTGAGGTCATTATTAAGTCGGTTAACAATATTTTTGGTCTAAAGAAGAAATATGAAGAAAACAAAATTCTTGTAGTTGATGATGATGAAGAGATATCTTCTCTCATCAAAGATTTCCTTGCTAAAAAAGGTTATGTCGTCTCTGTTGCAAAAGAAGGAGAAGAGGCGTTAGAGAAGTTTAAAAAGGAAAGGCCAATCCTTATTCTTTTGGATGTAAGACTTCCGGGGATGGATGGAATTGTGGTATTAAAGAAGATAAGAGAGATAGATGATAAAGTCGGAGTGATAATGATCACTGGCATAAAGGATGAAGAGGTTTTCGAGGAAGCAAAAAGGTTAGGAGCCTACGAATACATCACTAAGCCTTTTGACTTAGACTATCTTGAAACTTGTGTGTTAGTAAGAATAAGTCTTGTATCTGCCCAGATAAGCTGAATTCTTTTTAAGTTTCATAAGCATATAATCAATCCCTAAATATAGATAATGGATAATAAAAGTATAAATGTTTTGTTGGTAGAAGATGAGGGAAGTGTGGCCGACTTAATTAAAGAAATGCTTAAAAAAAGTAACAGGGCAGATTTTAATATTGAGCGGGTAAGCACTTTAAAAGAAGCAGTGGGAAAATTAGAAGAAAATGAATTTGATGTAGTTTTACTTGATCTTAATCTTCCTGACAGTAAGGGATTAGAAACCTTAGATAAAATACACAATATACTCTACAACCCAGCAATAGTTGTGCTTACTGGCTTAGATGATGCTGATATAGCCTTAGAGGCAGTAAAAAAAGGAGCCCAGGATTATCTTATAAAAAGCGAAGTTAGTTCTCCTCTGCTTGTACGTTCACTACAGTATGCTATTGAGCGCAACCGTATAGAAGAAGCATTAAGAGAGTCATGTGAGACCCTTGAGGAAAAGGTAAAAGAACGCACTAGAGAGCTTTCTGAGTCAAACCGTCTGCTTACCAAGGAGATAGAAGAGCGCAAGAAAAAAGAACAAGAGTTGCATATTGCTTATACAAAACTAAAAGAAACCCAGTCGCAGCTTATCGAGGCAGAAAAGATGCGTATAGTAGGGATGCTTGCTAGCGGTGTAGCACACGAAGTTAAGAATCCTTTGGCAATAATTCTGCAGGGGGTTGAATTTTTAGAGAAGAAAGTAGATTCTTGCGATGATAACATAAAGCTGACATTTAATAGCATAAAAGAGGCTATTAACAGGGCAGATAGTATTGTAAAAGGGCTTCTTGATTTTTCTTCTGTATCACAGATGAATGTATCAGAGACGCAGATAAACTCTCTTTTAGAGGAAACGCTCTTTCTTCTCAAACATCAATTTGACAAACATAAGATCAAGGTAGTTAAGGATTTTTGTTCCGGCCTTCCTCGTATTAACATAGATAGAAATAAGATTGAGCAAGTCTTTGTAAATATATTTATGAATGCTGTTTACGCAATGGAAAAGGGAGGGGTTTTAAAAGTAAAGACACATCTTAGCGATGGGCGTTTAAATCTCATAGTAGAGGTCGAGGATACGGGTTGCGGTATTAAAGAGGATATTATCGATAAGATATTTGACCCTTTTTTTACTACAAACCGCCAGAGAGGAGGAACGGGTCTTGGATTGGCAATTGTAAAGAGTATAATTGAAATGCATGGCGGAAAGATAGAAATTAGCAATAAAAAAGAAGGAGGAGTAAGAGTTATAGTATTTTTTAAGATAGGAGGTAAGTAGTATGGAGAAGAAAAGAGTGCTTGTTATTGATGACGAAAAGAGCTTTACTCAGATGGTTAAGCTGAATTTAGAGGAGACAGGTAAATATATTGTCCGCACAGAGAACGAGGGTACTAAGGCTATTGAGGCGGCAAGAGAATTTAATCCTCACATTATTTTTCTTGATATTGTTATGCCTGATGTAGATGGAGGGGAGATAGCTCAGAAATTGCGTGCCGATGCAAATCTGGCAAAAATTCCTGTGGTTTTCCTCACGGCCATTGTAAAAGAGAACGAAGTAGATTCTCAAGACGGGGTTATTGGTGGAAACCCTTTTATTGCCAAACCTGTTACTACTCAGAAAATTACTGCCGCTATTGAGAAATATACCTAGAGGGGTTGATAGGCGGCAGGAGAAAGAGGGGTTATTCAAGACGTCTCATCTGAGAAGAGGGTTTTTCAGTGAGTTTCTTTTCAATATAATAATAGATTCTATCGCGGTCTCTTAGGTCAATGTTTATGAATTTTATCCCCACAAGGTAGGGAAATTCTGCATCACTCTTTGAGGGATTTTCTTTTATCCACACTACTTCTCCTGTAGCTTCTATAGGGTTAGTGTTTTCCATAAGTTTTATCTGTAAGTCTAAGACTACTCCTGGAATGAGCCTGTGGTCAATAGGTAGAGCAATTCCCCCTTTACTTATATTCATGCCTACAGAATTTCCCCATCCATCAGGAGGGCTAATTACCCTGTAAGTTATTTTAAAAGATTCATTTATGCGTACAGTTTGACGACGTTCGCTCATTTCACCCAATTTTAACATAAAGTATATTTTTATGTCAATAGATATTTGATTTGGTGC
>CAYVYZ010000045.1:0-12736 GCA_964455875.1 uncultured Planctomycetia bacterium
AATGTTATACCTAAGTTAACAATATCAACTCCTTGTTCTATTAATTGTTGATTAAGTGATACCTCAGGAAACATCTTCTCGTCTAAACTCACTATCTTTTTAACCTTGCAGGATATAGCATCGGCAATATAGCGAAGTAATAATTTTATCTCCCCATGATAATCAGAGATAACTACTATGTATGGGAGTCTTACTCCTTGCTCTGGATTTTTCTTATACTTTTCTATTTCGGAAAGTATATTGTAAATTTGAACTTTTCTTTCTTTTTTGTCTGTCTCAGCAAAAAGAAATCTTCTGTCAGAGGTTATCGATGAACTTATCTGAGGGTTATTGTTAGAATAACCTGCTTCTAATTTACTGTTTGGCGGGGCATAAAATAAAGGGAGTTTTATACGAGGAGCTAACCTTTCTAGCCTTTCTTTTGTTGATTCCTCACGAAATTCTATCGTATCATGCTCTCTTATCTTAATAAAACCCGTATCTTCTCTCCTAGAAATTCTCTGCCACGCTGAATCGTTAACTTTAAAAAACAGATGTTTAAAATCCTTATGTTGTTTCTCCTGAAATAATCTTACCATCTGACCAATGATATGCATTGCTGAATATGAAGGAGAATCTTTGTATGAACCCAGCACTCCATAATGAGTGAGCCCTTCTATGGCAACGGCAAATATCTTATCCTGAGGAACAATCTCAAATAGACGTTCTAAAGACTTAACTGACACAATACCATCGGTATTTTTATGTGAAAGTAAAGATACTACTATTCCTTTTATAAATCCAATTTCACCGAAATCAGCCGCTCTGCCCTTTTCTGTAAAAGTAGTAATAAAAAGAATTGGCGGGAATTTAGGATGTTTGGCGGCAACCTCTAAATTACGGTAGAACGCATCCATTTTTTCTTTATTAAAGAGGGTGTCACGGTGGATAAACTTATCTTTCCCAAAAACACCTGCCACAATCCACCAGAAAGGATATTGAAGACTCATAAAGAATTTCGCCTCGGGGGTAAGCTCTAAGAAAGGATTTACGATAACACATAAATTAATAGGAAAAGAAACTTCTCCCTCTCGTTGAGCATCATCACCCTCAACAAACGTATCAATCAACAAATCAAGAATTGCCTTTGCACCAATACTGTTACCCCCCAGAATAATTCTTTTCTCAAAGTCTTTGCTCACCTTACGGTTAAGAAGCTCATCAAGCAAAGGAACTAAATAACAACGGCTTATTTCGGAAGTAGTAAGAAGGGTGTTACGCCAACTCCAATCTGCATGAGGAATGGAAATGAACGTCTTAACACCTTCTCTCATAAGAGATTCCACAACGCTATTCTCCTCAAACATCCACACCTCATAAGGACACATTTTATCTTCTTTGCGTCTCTTCTCTCTTATATAAGAAAGTCGCGTAACTATCTCAATTATCGATTTACCATGCATCCATACCAAAGGAGCTTTCCCTTTCTTAAAAAATGGCAATAGTTCTCTTAAATAAGAATGTCTCTCTATAACACAATGAACAGGAACACTTTCTTCTCCAACGTCTATAGAATGCCATAAGTAAATACGTCCGTCCCGGGGGCTTAAGCCTCTTATCTTATAAAAGATAGATTTAATATTAAAAGGAGAACTACTGGTATAAGAGATTTTTTGCTCTTCTCTAAACTTGAGGATAATATTCTTCGCCTCATCGATAGAATCAACAATCGTATAGATATAAGTATCTGACTCCGATATTGTTTGATTCTTAAGAAGAACTTCTTTAAACCATTCGTCCCAGGGACGCCAGAATTTACTGTCCACAAGAACCACAGGAACAGGATTTATCTTCTTTGTCTGAATGAGACAAAGTATTTCAAAAAGGACATCAAAAGTTCCGCTACCTCCCGGGAAGAAGATAAACCCAAGTTTACTCTGTTTTGCCAGAACAATCTTCTGGGCAAAGATGTAACTAAACCCTAAAATCTGACGGTAACTATTTATAAAATCATATTGGCCCCCAGACAACAAAGATATAGCGGCAGCATAAGAACAGTTTATGTTATCGTATCCTTCCCATACTACCCGAGCAACTCCTGAATGTCCTTTATAGATAACAGAGATTCCTTCCTTCGTCAGACTGCGACTTAACTGACGGACTTTTCTATAAATGGGCTCGTCAGGTGGAATTACCTCAGAACCTATAATACTTACCGACTCTTCAAGGAAAGAAAGCTTACTAAGAGTACGGTATAGTTCTTTTACAAATTCAGGAATACTAATATCTGTATTATTGTAATTCTTCTTCTCTACTCTGATTGGCTTGGAATTTATATATCTCCACACCTGCCGATTACTATCAGCAAGATACACAATATCGGAAATAGAGCGCCTTAAGAACCCTTGTCTTTCTAAATCTCTAAGGAGACGGTATAACCCTGCATAAAAATACTTACCTACAAGAACAATGGGCAAATTATCAATAATTCCTCTCTCAAGAAGCGTCCATACCTCACTAAACTCATCAAGAGTGCCAAAACCGCCTTCGGCACATATAAAAGCATCTGATAAGTTAATAAAAGACATCTTACGAGCAAAGAAATACTTAAATGTAATAGCGACGTCTACGTATTTGTTTGTGCCCTGTTCATGGGGCAAATCTATATTCAATCCTACTGAAAATTTGCCTTTCGCAGTCCCTTTATTTGCCGCTTCCATAATCCCCGGGCCTCCACCTGTAATTACAGAATATCCTCTCTGAGAAAGAAAAGAAGCTAATTTTTTAGTCCTCTTAAACCTCCAATCATAAGGTTTAATACGTGCTGAACCAAAAATACTTACAGCTGGGCCAATTGCCTCTAGCACATCTTTATATTTACGTAGCTCCTCAGAAGCCCGTTTTATAAAATCCGTACTTACATAACTACTATGAGTAGATTCTAATGATGAACTACTCTCTTTATTCTCTTCACTAAGACAACTAAGCATTTCAGAAGAAAATTCTACATAGTCTTTGTAAACAGTAAGAACTTTTATTCTCTTCTCTTTTTTCTTAAGCCACACTACATCATCCACAAACTCAATGTGGACACCATCGAATAGCTCTGATATTTTATTTTTAACTCTATCTCTGTCGATATACTCACCAGATAAGTGCTGAGAACAAACCACACAGCAAGGAATACTCTCTCTTAATAAATAGTAGTAGACTCCCTCGATAAAATCACCCATCATACGTTTATCTTTTGTAGGCTCGTAATCTTTATGAGAATATAAAGCAAATGCTTTATAGGGATTTAGTAATTTCTGGTAACTTTCTATTGCTAACTCATAGATAAATTCATCTTCATAAGCCTTTGCAATATCAAGCTGTGTAGTTAAAGGAAGAAGGCCGCTAAACTCTTCACCCACAACCCTCCATGTTTCCATTGCCTTTCGGAAATAAGTAATAGCCCGATATGTAAACCCAACTTTGCGATAAAGATAAGCGATTTGGAAATATATCTGACCAAGGTTGTAGTAGTAATCCTGCCGACGCTGAACTCTCTGTTTATACTGCATCTCTTTAATCTGTAGTTTAACCAGCTCTCTCTCAAACTCATCCTCCCATGACACATAAGGAGGTGAAAAATACTTTAAAGTATTTGCGTAATTTATCTCTGCCTTCTCATAATAATACCTCTTTGAAGTTTCATCACCCTTACGTCGATAAATATCAGCAAGGTGATTATGGAGTTTTCTAAGTAACCTTTTTGCAGTAATATTGCCCTCCCATAAATCAACCGCCTGATGAAGAAAACCTAAAGCCCGCTCAACAGCATCTTTTTTCTTTTCGATAAGTATCCTTGCTGCATCGGTCTGAAGTAAATAAGAGAAAATTCTTTGACGGTTGAACTCTTCCTGTACTCTCTCAGCAAGTATGCGTCGCAATACAGATTTCGCCTTGGAAAAGAATCCAAAATTAAAATACCCTTTATAAAGCTCTAACAGATAATGCTCCTTAGCTTCTCCTTGAGACTTTCTTAATCGCTTCTTAAGCTCTTTCATGTAAGTATTATAAGTTATCTCGACAATCCCAGAGCCGCCACTTGAGGTAGCAATGAATGCATCGACTTTAATTTCACCAGAACGTTGCTCTATGCGTACGCCTTCAATCCCCACATCCCACTGACATCTTTTAATCATCGCGGCAATAAAAACCATATCCTCTGGTGTTTTTGCCTCCCATACTCTGCGGCTTACCCCTTCGAGTCTCTGTTTTCGCAATATAGCCTTCTCACGCAAACTGAACCTTTGCAAATCCTGTTGAAAGTTTATATTTTTATTTGCATCATTTAGATAATCATAACTTGCGAGACGATACTGCATCTTTAAACCTACCGCTCCTGCTACCGCTCCAAGAAGTTCACCCTCTGCTGGTCTACCTACGCCTATAAGACAGTGGAGCTTACCGCTCAAAATGCCGATAATAGGAATGAGATCTCCTCGCCAGAGAAGATAAAGATTACCATTTCGGTATATGCTATGACGCCTTGCATTTTCTACCATCTCCTTTATGTTTTTGGTATTAACTCTTACCCCCCTGTCAATCATCTTTTCGATTATCTGATAGTGTCTTCTGCGCATAAGCACCGCTACTTTAAGTTCTCCAACGCCTATTCCATAAGCAGAAGCTACCTTTTCCAGCTTCTCCTCTATTGGCTCATCCATCTCTATATTTATCTCCGCAGCATCACCTCCTACAATAAACTTCTCAAGATACAAGCTGTCCGGCAAACCCAGCAGTGTTCCCTCTTTAGCTGCTACGAGTACTGATGTAAGGGAGCCTCTGTTGTGACTAATAACGTTACCTGATTCTTCAAGAACATCAACACCCATCTCAATAGTATTAGTCCCTGTGCCAAACTGTTTACCTACAGTAACTATTCCCGGCACACCATAACGTTGGCTTTCTCCTACCACAATTCTCCCTGTGAACTCCCTATGTCGACGGAAAAACGAACCTATTGCTTGGTGCATAAGAACGGATACCTTCTCATTTGCACGCACTTGGTTAAATTCAACACCGCTGTCTCCCATAAAATGAAGAACATAAGGAGCACACACACAGGGTATATGTATAAGACTTCCCAAATGTCTCTCAAGCAGACGAAAAGACCTGTGGTGATATGTGTACATTTTCTTAATACGAACATCTTTCACTCCTATGATATAAGCGTCTTCAATGCCAAACCCATCTTTTATCATCTTTATCATCTCTGCATCGTAAGAGGTTAAAGAAGAACTAGTCTTATCAATAAAAGTCAACACTTCTTCTGGATACAGACGGTCAAGCTTTAACCCTCTACCCACACTAACAAGACTAAGACCATCTAGTTTTTCTTTGAAACATTCATTAAAGTACTCTATATTCTCCAAATCCAGCCGGCGTAAATCACCAAGACTAACACCTATGCCTACAACCCGGTAAGGGATAACAAAGCGGGTGGATTTAGGAGGAAGAATTATTCCTGCTGCTGATAACTGGTGTAGCTCACTAACATTAAAAACAGGCTCTTTTATCAATATATAGTTATCATCTGGCTGTGATAAAGAAGGGGTGTAATCTACACAATTTATCTCGAGTAATTCTACCATATCTTTTATGAAATACTTCCGTATAAAATAATCTATGAGTCTCACTTTCAGGGAATCTGTAAAATTGGCGTGGAGTAAAAGAGTGCCTACACATTTTTCTATCTCCTCTTTTTGGAAACAATTCTCTTTAAACCGATATATTTCATTTCCCCAAACAATAAGGGTTCTTTCTGTAAAAGAGTAGTCTCTCTGTAACCATTCACTTACCACCATATCTTTAAGAGCAATTTTTACTGGTCCTATTTTCTTTACCCAGGAGAATATTTGAGTTGATTGTGACGATAAATCTACAAACTGTACAGGGACGAATTTAACCCTAGCTTCTCTACAGCTATAGAAACGATGCTGGCCATCAAGAATAAGCCCACTTTCCTTATCCACAATAATAGGCCAGCTAAAAACCCCATCTTCTCTTATTTTCCGATATAACCCCCTGGCATAATAATTATCAACCTCCTCATGGGGCTTTAAACTATTAAGTGGCATTATTTTTAAAGAAAAAATTACCTCCTTCTTATGATGGTTATCATACTCACATACAATCTGATATTTTTCCAAAATATCACTGTTATCCAGAGAAAGTTCAAAATCAGATAACCCAACGCTTGAGGAAGAATTTTGCGGTTTAACTGCCTCATCCCATAAAGAAATAAGATATTCTGCATCTTCCTTCATCTTTTCTGGTTCATCCCAATACTCAAGGACAACTCCTCCTTCGTAATTATTTTTATAAAGAAAGGTAAACAAAAATCCCCAGTGAATATTTCCTTTTCTTACTCTCAAATGCTGATCTTCTCTAGCATCATTATCATGAATATGGACATTAACAATTGGTATTACCCTATCGAGGTCTCTTAAGAATCCCTCTATACGGCCAAAATGCAGATTAGCATGACCAGCATCAAGACACATACCCACAGATTGCAAATAAGGTGTATTTTGCCTTTTAAGTTCGGCAAACAGAGTATTCATATCTTTTGCGCTAACAGCAGGAATATTTTCGATGGCAATTTTTACATTAAGCAAGGCAAGTTCACTTAAAAAGGTAGTCATTTCTTCAACAAAAATGGAAACAAAAGTATAGGGGTGGAGGGTCACTAAAGATGCTCCTACTTCTTCTGCTAAATTAAACACCTCAAGAAGCGTTTTTTTATCTTCATCTTTACAGAGAGAAAGCGGAAAAGGAGCGTGCATTTGTAATCGCAAACCTTGCTGATTTAACTCTTTTATTGTTTCTTTTGTGCTCCTATCGTTTTTAAGTAAGTCGATAATATCGTAAGAAGCAAAAATTTCTAATCCTACTTCTTCCCTTTGTACAAAATCAACTACTCTCAAAAACTCATCTTTATTATGAAAAGGACGATTCTGTACACACACTATAATGGAACTGCTTGTTCCTATTTTATATTTAAATACTCTAATCTCAGGAAACGCTGACTTTATATAATTAAAAATCTGAATACTTTTATAACCTTCGTAAATTATATATTTCTTATCCTTTGCTATAAGAAAATTGAGGTATTCTTTTAACTCTTTATAGTACGCATAACGAGTGTTTATACAGTGAAGATGAGAATCAAGTTTGTCGCCATGGACAACGGCGATTTCCCGCCTCCTTATCTTTTGAGTGGCAAGCCATCTTGAAAGAAGCAAAGCAAATGTAGTCTTCCCAATATTAGGCGGACCATCAATAATACATAAAGAAATTTTACCTTTGTGACGATGAAAAAAAGCAGCAATTTTCTCCATCGTCTTATAGTGCTCATAAAAGGCAAGGGCGCATTTTACCTTCCTTTCTGTTAAAAAGTATATATTTACTGCATTTATACCCCTTTTCTTTAAAATACGTGCCTCATTAGGAGCAGCAAGATGTATTACTCCCAACTCCTTTACAATCTTGCTCTTATACGCCATATTTACGAAAAGAGAGCGCTCCTGCGAGCTCCTCAGAGAATTAGCAAAGATTCCTTTAATGAATATCTTTTGTTGCTCTAAAATAAGCTGCACATCTTTTCTTGAAAGGAACTTGTTTACAATATCAACGTCACTACGCGTAATTAAAACTAGATATACTAAGGGCATTGAAGAAAGATAATGACGTCCTTTATACATTTCACGCAGCTTATTAAGAGCAAAAAGAAACGCTGGATTTAAACTAAGCTGTCGCGCTACCTTAGTACGATACTCTTGAGGGCACCATTTATAAAGTACAAAGACTCCATCTAGATTAAAGAAATCTTCATTGTGAAGAATAAAACGAAAATATAAATACTTTACTGCCTCTTTAAAAAAACAATAAGTATATTTGACAAAAGGCGCAACATTTCTATTTTTAAATATATCTCTCATATAAAAACGAAAACCTTCTATCACTATCCGCACAGGGGGGCGTTGTTTTATAAAACAGTTGTCAAAATCAGACGATAATAAAATAACCTCCTGTTTTGCTGATAATTGAGCAACTGCTTCTTTAAAAGAAACTTCTTCCATAACCTTTTTACCCACAGAAGAACTTGATGATTTACCAAAAACTTTCTCATAGAGCTCATACTGCTTCTTCGAGCTTACTTTATCAATAAGACGCTGATATTGTTCGTATGTAAGATGCGTAAGAGAGGTTTTAGGAAACTTTGCTGATTTAATAAATCTCTCCAATCCCTCAACAATTCCTTCGTCAATAACCTCTGAAGGCATATCTTTTATAATATGAGTGATTTCTTCTGTACGATATTGAGCAAACCATTTTGCACTCTCATTGGCAAGATTAAAAAGAGAGAAAACATAACCCGAGGTCTCCATTAAACTTATAATATTTACAAGAGAACTAAACACAACCCACTCTTCATCACCTAAGCCATTCTTTACCTCTTCCTCTGGAATATACATAAGTCCGTAAGTAATCTCTTTTATGAGCTTTCTTGCGGATGAAGGCAGACTCATAAGACGGTACATCTCTTTACACATTCCCAGAAGATTGTAATAGAACAACTCTATAGGATTATGTGTAATCTGCAGGTTAAAAGGAATACTCAAAAGGACTTCCAGAATATAGGGGGGCAAATTACGTGTCTTTATCTTAATGAGGCGGCTATAAAAATCAGAAATATCTTTAACCATTTCATTGATTTCGTCTTGATGCATTCCTATAAAATAAAACTGAAGGGATTTAAAAGACTCTGCCACTTTCTTATAAAAATCCTCTGCCCGCGCTAACCTATCCAGTGACTCAAGGACTTCCTTTCTTATAAAAACGTATCCGTCTGCTCTGGTTATAAGAGGAATCTTACTATCATCAGCTATCTTAAGAGTAAGGCCTACACCCTCTTTCTTAACTTTAAAGTCGCACCTTATAAGCCAATAAGCAAGCATCCAGTATAAAGGAGAAGTGTTATTATCCACACTTATACTAACCATATCATCTTCGTCTTCGGTTATGTGAACATACCCAGGAAACGTCTCAATAGTTGCGGGACGAATTATTTTTGTATCGGGATAGCCCTGGCGGACAATGAGCTGGAAAGAGTAAGGTGTATTTTGAGGATAAAAAGAAACTTCTATTTTCTCTTTCTCAAGAGAACTGGAAGAAAAGATATAATTCTTTTCCTCTGGCGGACTGCGTTGCATAAAAGAGCTTATTTGTGAATTCCTTTTTTTAAAGTCAGCACTAAACAATAAATACAGAAGCCCGTTTTCGTGCTCCCAGAATGCGTCAAACCCTTTGTAGCAGAGGACAAAACATATACCTCGTTTTTTTAAATATTGCTCAAAATAAACTATATCGTCACTTCTGGTAGTAAAAATAGTCCCATCGCCTTGAAGATGTTCAACTATATCTCTAATTATAGCTGGCTTGCTGAGCTTTGTGACGGGCCTTACATACATACTTCGGGGCAGTGACTTTGAAAAAAAGTTTGTTACGGTTAAATGGTGAAACCGGACTCCTCTTCTAAAGAAAAGGTCACCTACATTGCCACATATATAAAATATCTGACCACCAGCCTCTTTTATTTCATTGCTAAATTTACTAGCAATACTTCTTACCTCTAAAATAACTCTTTGCATTGCATCATTTACCACAACATGCATGCCCATTAAGGCATCGGCAATAAAAAGTAAAGAATCTCCTGAGGCAAGATGTAAAGACCAGTCGCCTTTTAAATTTTTCTTTCCTCTATTTATTGCTGACCTAAGAAGCAACTCTGTCCTTTTATCAATGATCTGTGTGTATCTATCCTCTATGTATATGCTGTGGCGGGAATATATTATATCCTTAACCCTATCTGCATAACTGATAGCGGATAACTCTTCTTTGGCCCCAGAATGATAGAGGCTGCTTGAAGATTTTCTTTTTCTTGAAAGAAACATGTATTTATGGTCAGAAGGTATCTGGATAGACGTTCCTGTTTCAGGATATGAATGCGGCAGCTCATCTTCGCAAAGCAGATATTCTATTACAAAACCGGCTTCTTTAAGCATAGAATGGATTTTATTCTTTTCAAACCCATCCTTATAAGTGTTTACTGAATAAAACACAAATCCTCCCTTTGGTTTGCAAACCCTGTGTATCTGACGGAAGGCTGATTTCAAAGATTTACATCCCACAGCCGGATTAGGAAAATTAAAAACAACGAGGTCAAAACTATCATCGGGAAATTCCATATTATGACAGCTCATCCTAATAATACTCGTTAAACTAATATACAACGCCGACTCAATCGTACTATCGCTTATATCAATACCTATAAAATCGGCTTTCCCTCCCCAGGTGGTTTCTTTGGCATTGCGCATAAACTCCCCGGTTCCTGCACCCACGTCCAAGCAATGTGCCTTATCTACATTTAAATCTTCCATAATTTTATTGAAAAACTCTTCAAATTTATCATTATGATAAACAACTGTTATTTTCTTTTCTGCAAGTTCAACTAACCGTCTAAGCAAAAGCTTTTTATTATTATCTTCCTCTTTTAGAAGAGCAATTTTAAGCTGCCCAACTTGGCGCCGGCACAACTGTAAATCAGCTAAATAGGGTGCTAAAATATTGTAAACATACGGAAACCCTGACTCTAGGAAAAGACTAAAAATAACATCATTAACGTAATTGCTGCCCAGCTGCCTGCCCATAACAACAAGCATCTCTGCGGCAGAAGTTTTATCCATTAAAAAATCTGATTCTATAGCCATATCTTTTAAAAACTTTGCGGCTTCTTTATGATTCATTCCTCTTAGACAATTAATAACCTTTATATACACTTCCAGAGAAGGAACTTTTCTGGTTATCTTAAGCGAATCTAAAACCCCCTCTAAGAAACCCAGTGAACTTGAGGCAAAGGGAATATTTTTATCATCAGCTTCTTTAGCAAAAGAAAGGAACCCTTCTCCCAGAAGGCCCGCTTTAAAATAAGCGTCTCCTTTAAGAGGCTGGGCGCAGCATTTAAGATACTCAAGGGTATCTCTCTCCGATAAGCCATGCTCAAGAAAAGTAAAGGCAATATCTGCTGTTACTTTAGGAGCAGCAAAAGACGTCCCTATATACCCATCTCTACTTTTCCCATCACTACAGAACACAACATCAAGACCAAAACAGCTATAAGAGGTCTTGGTACAAATCCTGCCCTGGTACTCTGCAGCCGCTACAACTACTATATTATCTAGAATAGGGTGGGTATAATATCTATACAAGCCTTCACTGTTACTACCATTACCTGCACACACAACAAATATCACACCCCGTCTTCCCATCTCTTTAACAAAATCAAACTCTAAGAGGCCATTCACTTTTCGGTTATCATAATCCCAAACATTGTCAAAAGTACGATACTGGGACATATTAACAACTACATAGCTGGAAGTATTATTTTTTACAATACTTCTTATATCGGAGTAAATACGCCCAGCAACAGTTCCATAGATATCAGTCATTATATCCAAAGCAATTATCTTAACAAGTTTGACTTCCCCAAGACAACGACGTAACTCTTTAACAACCAGATGCCCATGAGGAATTTCCCATCCGGAATTGTGCCCATCAGAGGAAATTCTGTCTAAAACCACAATAATAACGTTGTCTTTGGCTTGCCTCTTCTTCGGCAAAACGTTTTCTTTCTCCCGTGGGTTTATTCTCTTGAGTGAATCGAAATCCTTCTCCTGAGAGAATTTCTTTACCAATTCATACAACTCGAAGTTATCAGATAAGTTTTCCTCAATAGATGATGAGCTACCGTCTATTTTGTCAATCAAGTAATCCTCCATACTCTCCACTTTTAAAGTGTCTCCTAATGTTAGGTATCTATCTGACTTTTCAGACCGATAACCATAAACTGGCGTAGAAAGAGACACTGTTTTATAGAAATCGGCATTGCTCTTTTTACGCCACCGCTTAAAGGCATCTATAAGCTTAGGCTTTGCATATTCTACAAAATCTAAAGAAAATTCTTTGCTGCGCGCATATTTCCTGACTATCCGCGCAAGCATGATTACTCCTTCTTGAAGAAGCTCATTGTAGTAATCGCTTTCTGCGCTATTGGTACGAGCATAAACAGAAGCTATTTCTTTAAGTAACCACATGTAGCTTTCTATAAATACATTAAGAGACCATTTATCCCCGCCGCGTATTTTTTTAAGTAAGTTTTCTCTACTTCTACACTGGACAGACGTTGTGTGATTATAGTTTGTATGGATAGAGTTGTTGTAAGCGGCATTATCCACACATCTTTCCCGAAGAACGTTCTTAAAACTTTCTATATACAAAGATATAGAACTATCAACCGTATCAAGAATATGTTTTGCTTTTATTCTATCGCCTTTTTCAATACAACGTTTTGCCTTATACAGACGGCTTAACATTTTCCTGTAGCATTCTATACCTCTGGATGCCTCAATGCAGTCATTTATATATTTAACCTTTATTGCTAAAAACTTACGTGATTTCTGAGAAAGTTTTCGTTTTAGCTTATTAAGAAGATATCTTGCACCATAGTAGTCTTTCTTTATAAATGCGATAAGAGCTCCTTCAAGCATACCCATCATACAATAAGTTTTTCCATAGTTTTCCATTGCTCTCCTTATATCTCTAAATGCTAAGGCATAAGATAAATAAAACTTAACCTTAAAAACATAAG
>CAYVYZ010000046.1:0-12676 GCA_964455875.1 uncultured Planctomycetia bacterium
TCCTAGTTATTGGTTAACAGTAGTGTAATAGTCAAGCTCAAAGATGAAAGTAAAGTATCAAAGCATAAAACATATATTTCTGTGAAGAGCGCATAATTGATTCTTCTGTCGGCTGGCTATTTATTTATATTATTATTTATGAGCCCTGCGGTCTATAACGTAATTACTACGTGGAATTCTTTTTGCCGCTTCTTTAAGCTCAACCCCAATTGAACTTATTTCAGCAATATGGCTAAACTCTTTATAAAGATTGGTAATAATCCCTATGGAAATTGTCACAAAAGGGAATTGTCTTTGGAAACCGCTCCTATCCTCAGTTTCTATATATCCCTTTAGCCTATCCTTTTCGTCGTAAAACTGAGGAGCAATTTTATCAAAATCATTTATTATCTCTTTAGCAATTTCCTCAGCTTTGTCTATGTTGGTGACAATGACAAAATCGTCTCCGCCGATGTGTCCAATGAAATCATTTACTGTCCCATTTTTCTGGACACTCCTTATAATTATACGGGAAGTTTCTTTGATGACCTCATCTCCCCGCTCAAAGCCATAATAGTCATTTAAAGCTTTAAAATTATCCAGGTCTATATAGAGTACAGCAAATTTTTCTTTATTTTTTATACGTTTGGTGAGCTCATTGGTTATAGATACGTTTCCCGGCAAGCGGGTTAAAGGATTTGCATCGAGACTTATTGTAGAACGCCTTATAAGCATATGGATACGTGCTATTAACTCCGGCGGAGAGAAAGGTTTTACCATATAATCATCTGCGCCAGCACCAAGCCCTGTTACTTTATCTTCGACTTCTCCTTTGCCTGTAAGCATTAGTATAGGTAGATGAAGATATAAAGGGTTATTCCTTATCTGGCGGCATATCTCTATGCCTGTTGTATCAGGGAGCATATAGTCCAGAATAATAACGTCGGGTTTTTCTTTTGCTATGTTGCTTAAAGCGTCTTTACCTGTTGCTGCCTTTATTACCTCAAATTCATCTTCCAGAGATACTTCTAGAAGATCAAGAATATCAGGGTCATCATCAACAGCTAATACTTTTAATTTACTCATTTTACTAACTTCAGAGTAAAGTAAAACGTAGTGCCTTTATTGAGTTCGGACTCTACCCATATACGTTCTCCATGCGTATCCAGTATTTTTTTTACAAGAGAAAGGCCCAAGCCAGTTCCTTTTACCTTTTGATTTAAAGCATTCTCTGCCCGATAGAACTCTTGGAATACTTTTTCGCAGTCAAGTTTTGTCATTCCACAGCCAGTATCACTGACGGATATTAAAGCATAAGTATCTTTAGGCAAGCAGGCTACAGATATGGTCCCTCCGGGGGGAGTAAATTTTATAGCATTGTTAATGATATTTATCAATACTCTTTCAATAAGATTTTTATCAGCATAGACATCAAGCGATGCAGGGACATTAAGATTAAAATTAATGTTTTTACTACTCATTTGGGGCATAAGAAATTCACCTACATCTTTTATAATTTTTACAATATCTGTAGGGGTTATTTTTACTTCCATTCGTTTGGATTCTATCCTTGAAATATCTAGAAGAGTATTTACCATATTAACAAGCTTATCAACATTAGCATCTATTTTTTTGAGTCTCTCTTTAGCTTCTTCAGGAAGTTTACCGAACTTTTCTGCCACCAGGAGACTGGAGAATCCTTTTATGGAAGTAAGAGGGGTGCGCAGTTCGTGGGACACTCCTGAGACGAATTCCGATTTTAATTTACTTATTTCTTTTATTTCTTTTAAGCTTTTTGTTAACTGAAAGGTTTTTTCTTTTATCTTATGCTCAAGTTCCTCGCCTGTTTTATAAAGGGACTCAAAGAGATTTATATTATCTAAACATTGCCCCAAATACATACATATGATATGAAATGTTTCTTCTTCAGCTTCTGTTACTCCTTGAGGCAGAGTACATTTAGCAAGAGCAAATATTGCTCCTATATCTTTTCCTCTACGTATAGGAGAGATAAGAAAATCATCATTAGTTAATGGTTCTAAGAGGCTCTTTAATTTCTCTTTGTGGGCAATAACCTTCTGCGAGATTACAGGGTATGTATCAAATAGCTCTTCTAATTCGGGTAATGTGACAGTAAATTTTTCTATTTCTTTCTGAGAGAAATTTATATTAAGTTCTATTTCTTTTTGAGGGTATATTATAAGAAGAGACTTTTTAAACCCCAAATTATTAATCAACTCTTCGTCAATCTTAGAAAAAAGTTCTTTTTCATCAAGAATATTAATGGATGAACTTATCAGTGTTCTAAGTATAGAGAGTTTGTTTAGTTTGTCTGCGATATCCTCTTGGTATATTTTTAGTTTCATGTCACTCTGGATTATCAATTTTGCTTGATCATCTAATTCTTGAAGTTCTCTGTATAAATGAGATATGTTATTATTCAAAAGTTTTATCTTCTGGAGTTTTGAGAATAAATAAATAATTAAGAAAACAATAATTATAAACTGTAGATAAATCCACAGTATATAAGGATTGGATTTCAAAATAAGATTAATGGTGTCCATACTTTAATAATATCATACTTAAAGTATGATTTTCTATAGTAAATTGTCTTATGTAGTCACAGGGAAAGATTTGATAATCACAATATAGACCAATCACTTTGGTCGTATCTGGAAAGATTCTGGATACTTGTGCTATTTCTTCATCTGCTCTTTCTTTTAATATTTTTCTTCTCGATAGGGAGTTGATAATAATAGCTAAGTTACAGTCAGAAATGCTTCTTTTGTTAAAAGAAGCTTTTTTAATCTCTTCTAGTAAACTCTCTGGCGTAGCCATCATAATATGAGCGTTACTTTTTTCTTTTATATTGCCTATACATAAAAGAGAATCATCATCTAAGATATCAATGACATTTATTAAACGGTAACTGTTGTTAATTTTTATGCCAAGTGGATAATAAGAATAAATTGAGGTTTTTTTGAACAGTTCAAAGTTATTTTCCAAGTATTTCTTATACACAGATGCTGCCGGTTTATTGTCTATTTCAATTATTCTATTTTTTTGAGGTGCAATCTTTGTTATAGTGAAACTTTTTCCTAAAGGTATAAAACCCCTTAGCTTTATATTGTCAACATTAAAATTGCCTTCTACAATAATACTTCCTAAACCTTCGCCAATTGTGTTGTTTAACATTACAAAATTTTTTGCCCCATATTTTTTAAAAAAGCCAGCGCCAAAAACTTTAAAGTTTCTTCCCAAGGCCAGCTCTAATCCTCGCAGATAATTATAGACATTAATTTGTGGTCCTAAGGATGAGATGAGGAAGCGGTTTCTTTCTTTAAATGGCATAATGCTTTTTCTAAATATAAACTCTATAGTAACTGCATCTGCATTTTTTATGAAAATTTTCTTTATAGATACAGTGCCCTTGATAAAGCAGCAACATACGATACCTCTTTGTATTGTTTTATCTTTAAAGATGAGAAGAGGAGATTGTATAGCAAAGATATTTTTTGGCTTTAAGGTTATCCCGAGCGTTTCTTTAATTATCGTAGGTTTGTATTGGGGAGTAAAAAAAGTTAATGCTAAATATATGTGTTTTCCTCCAAGATAAGTTTTTATCGCCCGAGAAATTTCTTTTATTGCGCTAGCAGAGTCATTGATTTGGGTAGCTGTTATAGCAACGGTTTCATCTTTCATGTAAATAATAATTTAAATTTAAGGCTTATTTTTTTCTATAAAAACCTTAAATAGGTCTATAGGAACAGGAACAACTAAAATAGAGGATCTTTCTGAGGAAATCTCTACAAGGGTTTGTAAGTATCTCATTTGTAAAGCCATAGGATGTTCAGCTATGACTGTTGCTGCTTGCTTTAATTTATCAGCAGCTTGGTATTCTCCTTCAGCAGCAATAACTTTAGCGCGGCGTTCTCTTTCAGCTTCTGCCTGGCGTGCCATTGCACGACGCATTTCCTCAGGTAAATCAACATATTTTATTTCTACAACAGAAACCTTTATTCCCCATGGGTCAGTATGTTTATCGATGATATCCTGAAGAGCAGAGTTTAATTTATCACGGTTAGAGAGAAGCTCATCAAGTTCTACTTGTCCAATTACACTTCTTAAGGTTGTTTGAGAGATTTGAGAAGTAGCAAAGCCATAATTTGCTACTTCAACAACGGCTTTAATAGGGTCTATTATGCGGTAGTAGACAACAGCATTTACTTTAACAGAGACATTATCTTTAGTAATAATATCTTGAGGGGGAACATCTAAGGTTATAGTTCTTAAATCAAGTTTTACCATTTTGTCAATAGGCCACAAAATTATAAACAACCCCGGTCCCTTAGGTTCTTTTAAAACTCTACCCAAGCGAAAGACAACTGCTCGTTCATACTCTTTAATGATTTTTATACAGTTAACCAGATAAAAGAAAATTATCAAAACAATAATTGTAATCATTCTATCCCTCCTTTTTCTTAACTAGCAATTTCAATCGTTTCAAACCAACCACTATTACTTCTTCTCCCTTCTTTATAGGATGAGGAGAAGAAGCATTCCATATTTCTCCATGGAGAAATACTTTTCCTGTTTTATTGATGTCCGTATAGGCTGTACCTTCTTCCCCGATAATTCCCTCTTTTCCTGTCATTGCCTTAACTCTATGAATACTGATAGCTTTGCTTAAAAGAAATAGTGTAAATAAGGTAAGTGTTCCAATAAGAGGAATAAACACTTTAAAAGATACTTTTAAAAGAAGCGGCTGGTTAAAGAGCATCATTGAGCCAAGCAAAAGAGAAGTTACTCCTCCTATAGTAAACATCCCAAAGGTGGGGGTGAAGGCTTCTATTATAAGAAAGATTATTCCAAGAAGGATTAAGGCAAGTCCTGCGTAGTTTAAAGGAAGAATACTAAACGCATAAAAAGAAAGGAGAAGACAGATTGTCCCTGCAATCCCAGGGAAGCCAAAACCAGGATGGGTTATCTCAAAGATTAACCCCAGAAAACCTAACGTGAAAAGAAGATAAGCAATATTAGGATCAATAATGGCATTAAGTATCTTTTCCCTAGAAGTAAAGGGAATCTCTTCTATTTTAGCATGAACCGTTTTAAGAGTAATTTTTTCTTTTTGTATAATAACGGTCTTCCCATCAAGTTTTTTGATTAAATCATTTAAGTCACTGGCTATTATATCACACACTTTTT
The DNA here is from genome assembly GCA_964455875.1 of uncultured Planctomycetia bacterium. Taxonomy (GTDB): domain Bacteria; phylum Omnitrophota; class Gorgyraeia; order Duberdicusellales; family 4484-171; genus CAZWON01. Next base: position 5,188 of record CAYVYZ010000046.1, read on the forward strand.
GTTTCATTGCTTCTTTAGCTGTAATGGATGTACTTTTGTCTATAGCGTTTTGTATAAATTTAACGGGCCGATTTCGCTCTTCGGCGATTGTTTTTGCCCAAGTTATAATATCATTTAAAACTTTGGTTTTTATCTCCTTACTTAGTTCTCCCCAACTTCCTCTGCCAATTATAGGGTGAGCTGCACCGATGTGGGTTGAGGGATTCATGGCAACGATGTGAGAGGCATAACTTATAAATACCCCTGCACTTGCTGCTTTTGCGCCACTGGGTGTTATATACGTTATAATAGGCGTGGATGAGGAGAGAAAATGTTTTACAATTTTCTCTGTAGATTTAAGTAGCCCCCCTGGAGTGTCCAGTTGTAAAATAAAGATAGCATTTTCCTTTTCTGCCCTTTTCAACCCTTTAATAATATATTGAGCAGTTATGGGATTAATAATATAGTTGTTGATATTTACAATTTCTATTTTTTGTGCAAGGGAAATGAAGGGAACAAAAAGAAAGAAAACAACACTCAATTTCTTCATCTGTTTAATATTATCAAAAAAGGTCAAAAAATCAAACAATTTTGTTTGACATATTTCAAAAGATAAATAGAATATAACTACCGTAATCTCTTAGCTATAAGCCATTAACCATTTTACGGCCCCATCGTCTAGTCCGGTTTAGGATACGTGGTTCTCAGCCACGGGACACCGGTTCAAATCCGGTTGGGGCTGCTCTTATATATCTTCTATAGAAAAGGCTAGATTGAGGTTAATTCAGCTGTGTAATTTTTTTGTTTTTTTTGATAGTCTCATTGGGAAAAGGGGTTTGAAGTGATTTCTCTGTGAACAACAAGACTCTTTTTTTGTTCCACAAATCCTACTCTTCCAGAAAACATCATTTTTTTTCTTGCAAACTCCTCTATATTATGGTATTAAAAATTATAGATATATTATCCATACCTATAAAGAAGGAGGCGAAATGAAAAGGAGGGAAACTGTTCTAGGCTTATTAATCTTTTTTGTTTTCTTTCTTGTCGGTTGTGACAAGTTAAATCTTGGCAAGAAACCTGCGGTAAAATCCAAGCAAGAACCTGCTGTTTCTGCTCCCATAGTTACAGGGACGGTTATAGCCAAAGTAAACGGCTATCCTATTACTTTAGAAGATTTAAATGAAGAAATTGACCGCTATAACAGTATGGTCCCTAAGGATAAACCAGAACTTAAGATAACTACTCGTGAAGGAAAAATAGATTATTTAAAAAATGAGATGGTAAGAAGAGTCTTGCTTTACCAAGAAGCATTAGACAGGGGGTTGGATAGGAATCCTGAGGTGGTAAAAGCATTAGAAAAGACTAAACAGCAACTCCTTGTATACCAATTAGTTAAGGAAGAAACAGATAAGGTTAATGTTACTCCAGCAGAGATCGAAGATTATTATAATCGGGCTAAAGAACAGCTGAAGGAGCCAGAAGAAAGAAAGATAAGAGAAATTGTTGTTATAAGTGAATCGCAGGCGAAAGATTTATTAATCAGATTACTACAGGGAGAGGATTTTGCTTCTTTAGCACACCAATATTCCAAAGCTCCCAGCGCAGAAAAAGGAGGTGATTTAGGGTTTATTAAACCCGGGCAAAAATTTAAGGAGTTTGATGAGGTGGCTTTCTCTGATGCTTTAGATGTAGGACAGGTAAGCAGTGTATTTAAAGGTCCCGACGGTTATTATATTATTAAAATTGAAGGTAAAAGAGGTGGAGAACAAAAAAGTCTGTCAGAGATGTGGGATAATATAAAAAGAGGATTAACATTTATAAAACAGCAGAAAAGAATAGAAGAGTTGGTAGGTAATTTATCACATAACGCTAAGATTGAAATAATGGAAGATAAGATTCAATAATATGCCCAAGCGCGGTCCTTTAATTATTGGTATTGTTTTTGCAATAATAGCAATCTTCTTGGTGAATGTATATATTAGTAATCAACAGAGAAGGATGCAGGAGAATTTAAGAAGGGCGGTAGAACAAAAATATCGTTCTATGACGTCTGTGCTTGTAGCTAAAAATGATATACCCAAAGGAGCTATCATCAATCCAAATCTTCTTGATACAAAAATAGTGCCTAATGAATATGTTGAACCTAGTGCGGTAAAGACGGCAGACAGAATTAGTGGGATGAAAGCAGTTGTTGCTATTAGAAAAGGAGAACAGATTACCTTAAGCAAGCTTATTACCCCTAAAGAAGCAATGACAGAGTCTTTAGCAATGGCAACACCTGTGGGCAAAAGAGCTATTACAGTAAGAGTGGATAATATAAGTGGCTTATCGGGTATGATTAAGCCAGGTGACTACGTAGATGTTATTGCCCTTCTTCCTTTGCCGGTTAAGACTCCTGAGGGGGGTAAAACCACTAACGTTGCTACAATTCCTCTTTTTCAGAAGGTTTTAGTTTTAGCCGTTGGAAGCGAGCTACTGGAGAAGAAAAAAAAGGAACAGGGAGGCATTTGGAGTTTGCGTTTGAGTAAAAAGCAAACAAAGAAAACATCAAAAAATCCTTTAATTACTCTTGCTCTTTCTCCTCAAGAGGCAAGTTTATTATCTTTTGTTGTTGAACAGGGCAGAATTCGGTTGGTTTTGCGTTCTCCTGCTGATGCTCGGGTAAAACCTTTGCCCCCTGCAGGATGGGATACCCTTTTCCAATATATAAACTCTACTTTACCTACTCCTCCTATTAAGCCAAAGCCTCAGGGGCCAAAAAAGATAGAAATTTATAGGGGGTTGAACAAGGACTATATACCAATATCTCAATGATAATGATGAAAAGATTATTTGTTGTGAGTTTAGCCTTCGTTATACTTGCATTAATAGGTAAAAGCGTTGTTGCGGAGGATTTGTTTGACTTAGGAGAAACAGCGCTCACCCTCTATGTAAATGACCAGCACATTATTTCTGTAAATGGCCCTAAACGGATTGCCATTGGCAATCCTAATGTTATTGATGTAGTTAATGTAACTGAAAAAGATATGACGATTATAGGAAAAGGCAAAGGAGAAACTTCTTTAAACTGGTGGGATAATTTTGGACAACACACCCTAACAGTTAAAGTTTATCAAGAAAATATGACTTTGGTTAAGAAACGCATAGATAATCTTTTGAGAGATATAGGCTTTTCTAATATTTCTACTAAAGCTTTAGACAGTGAAGGCAAAGTATTGCTTAGGGGTGAGGTAAAGACAGAGGAAGATAAAAATAAACTTATGACAGCGCTGGGGGAACTTAAGGATAAAACCCTTGACTTTATTAATGTACGAGGGGAAGAGTCCAGTGTAGAAATTGAAGTGCAGGTGTTAGAGTTAAGCAAGGATGCTGTTAAAACATTGGGATTTGACCTTCCCAGTGCAATTAATTTTACAGAGTTAAGCGGACCAACTTCTACAGCAGCTACTGGCTTGTCCGCGTTATTTCATGTTTCTGACTGGACACGTTCAGCCTTCAGTTTTAAGTTGGATTTATTGCTTCAGAGTGGGCAAGCACGTATTTTGTCTCGTCCCCGCTTAGTCTGTAGAAGCGGTAAGAGCGCTAACCTTCTTATAGGAGGGGAGGTGCCTGTTTTTAATACTGAAGTTGCTTCTGGAGGCGGAGAAGGAACCAATGTTGATTATAAAGAATATGGAATAAAGTTGAATATTGAGCCCACAGTAGTTGATGATGACAAGGTGGATATTAAGTTAGATGTAGAGGTTAGCGAACTCCAAAGTGCAGAAACTATAGGAGACCCTTCTGCCCCTACAGCTAAAGCTTACCCTTTAACCAAAAGGACAATATCTACGGAAGTGTCTTTAAGGGACAATGCTACTCTTTCTATAGGGGGACTTATAAAAGAGAAAACAGATGAGGATATTAAGAAATTTCCTTGGTTAGCAGATGTGCCGGTTTTAGGGGCTTTCTTCAGGCATAAATCAGTAAGTAGAGGGGGCGGTGCAGGTCAAAGGGGCAACACAGAACTTTTTATTACCTTAACTCCTCACATTATTAACATGAGGAGCACAAAAGCCAAAAAGATTGTTTTGCCCCAAGGGGAGTCATCTCAGAAAGAAGAGATATTTAAGTTTTATGAGAAAAAAAATATACCGGATGAGCTTAAAGACTACATATATACGATTCAAAAGAGAATTCTGAGCAATATATCGTATCCTAAAATGTTGCGGAATACTGGATGGGAAGGCAGCTTGATTTTATCTTTAAAGATTTCTTCTACCGGTGAGCTTAAAGACGTAAGTGTTGTCCGCTCTTCAGGTTATAAGATATTTGATGAAGAGGCCTTAGAGGTGGTAAGAAAGTTGTCTTATCCTCCTTTTCCTGCCCGGGTGCATTTAAAAGAAGTAGGCATTGAAGTTCCCATTGTGTACAGAAGTGGGAAGTGAAGTATGACAAGAACCGCCGTATTTTTTAGTACAAAAGGTGGCGTGGGGAAAACAACCATCGCTTTAAATACCGCTGTAAGTCTTTCTTTAAGAAAGAAAAAAACACTCCTTCTTGGTTTGGACTTAGAGGCTCCTTTAGATGCAGCAAAGATGTGCAATGTAAAAATTAAGAGGGCAATGGTAGAGTTGGTTCCTGTATGGGAGAGAGTAAAAAGAGATAAAGAAACATTAAAACCTACTTTTTTTACTTCAATAAACCCTTATTTAGATTTTCTTCCGGGAGTGGTATCGCCTCGTACTATTCCTCACTTAAAGGTGAAAATATTAGGGGAGATTCTAGAAACTTTGCGTTCTATGGATTATGACTTTGTGATTATTGACGGTGGTAAAAATATTACCGATATTTTAGTAAAAATTTTTGATAACGCAAATATTATTTTTCTGGTGGTTACCCCTGATGTTCTTTCTTTATATCAAACTGAGTGGGTAATGGATACCTTGCAGAGTTTAGGTTTCCCTTCAACGATGATAAAAGCCATCCTTAATCGCTCTGAGAGTAAGGGGAGTGTAAGTGCAAGTGAGATAAGACAACTACTACCCATAGATATATTTTGTCAAATTCCCTCAGATGGAAGAGCAGCAGGTTTGGCTTTAAATCGCGGTAATCCACTTGTTTTAGATTCTCCTAATAGTAGAGTAAGCGCTGCTATTAATTATCTTGCTCAGAGCCTTATCAATAAAGACGATATTTATATTTCTCATAAGCAACTCTCAGAATTAAGGGTGAAGAAAGAAGAGTTGGAAGATAAAGAGCAAAAAAAGGATATATGGTCAAGTTTAGGGTTAACTGAGCCTGTAAGGGAGGTAGAGATAACCCGAGAGGAAGATACAATTATTGCTCTTAAAAAAAGAATACACCGCCAACTCGTAGACGAGATGAATTTAAAGAAGCTTCCCATAGAGGTTATCACTATGGATGTGGAGCAGACAAGACGCCTGAAGGAAGAAGCAGAAAGAATACTTACTAATATTTTGGCAAAGACAGCTAAAGGGTTTATTTCTTCTTATGAAGTAAGAAAAAAATTTACCAAAGAAATAATCGATGAGGCACTGGGGTTAGGACCTTTAGAGGATTTAATAAAAGACCCTCAGGTTACAGAAATAATGGTTAATAATAAGGATCAGATTTACATAGAGAGAGACGGTAGATTAGAGCTTACCAGCAAACGTTTTACCTCTAATGACCAAGTAAGGGTAGTAATTGAGAGGATTCTTGCTCCTTTGGGGCGGCGTATTGACGAATCTTCTCCTTATGTAGATGCACGTCTTCCTGATGGTTCCCGTGTGAATGCCATAATACCTCCTTTAAGTTTGACTGGCCCTACTTTGACAATAAGAAAGTTTGCTAAACAGCGCCTTACAATGAAAGATTTGATTGATAAATTTGACAGTTTGAACGAGGATATGGCGATTTTTTTAGAGGCAAGTGTAAAGGCACGCAAAAACATTCTTGTATCTGGAGGGACAGGTTCTGGTAAAACCACCCTTCTTAATATACTTTCAGAGTGTATTCCTGACGGAGAGAGGATAGTTACCATAGAAGATTCTGCAGAGTTGAAACTTCATCATCAGCACTGGATAAGATTAGAGTCAAAACCCCCCAACATTGAAGGAAAGGGAGAAGTTACCATAAGAGATTTGTTTAGAAACACCTTGCGTATGCGCCCTGATAGGATAATTGTGGGTGAGTGTCGAGGGAAAGAAGTCTTGGATATGCTTCAGGCAATGAATACAGGCCATGACGGAAGTATGTCTACAATCCATGCCAACTCTCCCCATGATGTTTTAATAAGGCTTGACAGTATGATTCTTATGAGTGGAATTGAACTTCCTATCCGCGCTATAAGAGAGATGATTTCTTCTGCAATTGAGCTAATTGTTCATACTGCACGTCTTAGCGATGGTTCTAGGCGTGTTGTGGGTATTACAGAGATTGTAGGTATGCTTGATGAGACAAGAATAAATCTAAAAGATGTATTTGTTTTTAAGCAAACAGGTATTGATAAAAACCGTCGTATTCAGGGTTATTACACTGCTACCGGACATATCCCTACCTATTATGAGGATATGAGAATAAAAGGGTTTGATATCCCTAAAAGTATGTTTTCTCCCAAGGATTAATAACCCCCCTTTCTTTTTTAGTAAAGAATGGTCCAATAAGAAATGAAAGCGTTTTCTAAAAAATATTTTTGTAAGATTTTTCATAAGAAAACGCTTACAGAAAAAAATTTCTGGACATTGATTTTTATTTTTCTTATATGGTATATTTAAGTGGTATTCAAGGGGGGCGAGTAGAATTCATGAGGACAAAGAGGAAGTCACAAGCCGTGTTGGAGTATACTGTTTTATTTGCTGTCGTTCTTACGGCTCTAGTTACCTCTTTGTTTTTTGTCAATATAAGGGGTAGTCTTCGTAGTCAGTTTAGGAATTTGACTGCGAGGATGTGCGGAGATTCTTTAGTGTGGGAGGAGTGAAATGTTGGAAAGAAAGAGAGCGCAGAGTATTTTAGAGTACGCCCTCCTTTTTAGTGTCATATCTGCTGCTCTCTTAGCGATGAGTACCTATATTCAACGTTCACTCAATGCCCGGCTAAAGGTCGTCCAGCAGGAGTTGTATGAGTCTAGTAGGTAGGCTAAGGTAAGGAGGTGAGTTGTGATGGATAAGCGCATAAAAGGTCAGAGCATTTTGGAGTACACCATTATTCTTGCTGCTATTATTGCTGCTATTATCGTTGGTGCACGGGTAATTGGACAGAGAGTCCAGGGAAGTTTTGATCAGGCAGGAAATGTGATTAGTACAGCAGCCAATGATTTTAGTAGCGTGTATAACGGTAGTGGGTCAACAACAGGTGGCGGCACGACAGGTGGCGGCACGACAGGTGGCGGCACCACAGGTTCATGGCAGTAAACTGATTAAGTTAGCTGATTTAAGCAGAAACACGAGGCCGCAGTTGGTAAACACAAAGATTTATCCTAAAAAAGGAGGTAAGAAATGTTAATAAGCTTAAGAAAACATTTTAAAAA
>CAYVYZ010000047.1:0-12212 GCA_964455875.1 uncultured Planctomycetia bacterium
AGGTATAAAATTCTTCCACATAGCTATCCAGATCGGCTCTAACTGTCTCCAGAAGTATACGTCGAGCAATGCTATAGGCAAACAGCCCTGTCATTAAAATAGCAATAATCAACAAGGGAATAAATGTGGCTATCATCTTGCTACGGATAGAGCCCATTATTCTCATATCGCCTCCTAATTAAAATTGTAGTAAATTTGTATTTAACCTGATTTAACTCCCTATATTGCTACTGCCTACACGGCAAATAGCACGCTACATTTCTTAACTTATGCGTCCGGCTATTATTATCTGAGAAGAATAGCCCATATCTACCCCTTTATACCAAAAATAAAGCTGGTTTCATTTTCTCAAAATAGATTTTTATATTTAGATACCTTTTGCCAACACATTTATAAGAGAATCAACTGTATATTGCAAATGTCTCTCGTTATGGACAAAAGATATGAAGTTTGCCTCAAACTGAGAAGGAGTAAGGTAGACCCCACGCTTTAACATTTCCCAGAAATAGACAGCGTATCTTTTAGTATCAGCTGTTTTTGCAGTTTTAAAATCAACCACTTTAGTGCTAGTGAAAAATACAGTAAACATTGAGCCAAATCGGTTTAGACAAAAATCTATGTTTTTATCAGAAAGTACCTTAGAAATCTTATCGCATAAATATTTAGTTTTTTCTTCTAACCGTGTATAGTCAAGGTGTGCAAGTTCAGTAAGTACAGCTACCCCTGCAGAAACAGCAACGGGGTTGCCAGAAAGCGTTCCTGCCTGGTACACCTGACCCTGTGGAGAAAGACAATCCATAATTTCTTTCCTTCCCCCATAGGCACCTATAGGAAACCCACCACCGATAATTTTACCCAAACAAGTTATATCCGGATATACTTTAAAAATATTCTGCACTCCGCCAAAACAAAACCTAAACCCTGTAATAACCTCATCGAAAATCAAAACTATATTATACTTTCTTGTAATCTCTCGCAAAGACAAAAGAAAATCATTTTCTGGCACAACCACACCCATATTTCCACACACCGGCTCAACAATACAGGCAGCAATCCTACGATGGTATCTTTTGACTATACGCCAAAACTCATCTACATCATTATAAGGGCAGATAAGTGTATCTCTTGCTACAGAAAAAGTAACCCCTTTACTCGTCGGGACACCAAAGGTAGCACCTCCTGAGCCGGCTTTAACTAAAAGACTATCCACAGACCCGTGATAACAACCCTCAAACTTAATTATTTTGTCTCTACCTGTATAGCCCCGCGCCAGCCTCACTGCGCTCATCGTTGCTTCTGTCCCTGAATTCACCAATCTAACCTTTTCTATAGAAGGAATTGCTCTGGTTATAATCTGGGCGAACTTCACCTCTACATCTGTGGATGCACCGAAACTTGTCCCTTCCCGCAACGCCCCTTTTACAGCTCTTACTACTGAGGGGTGGGTATGCCCTAAAATCAACGGCCCCCAGCTTAAGACATAATCAATGTAACTGTTACCATCAACATCAAATATTCTCGCCCCCTTACCTCGCCTGATAAAAACAGGGCTGCCCCCTACTGCTCCGAATGCCCTCACCGGGCTATTTACTCCTCCGGGAATAAACCTTTTGGCTTTCTCAAAAATCTTCTTTGAGTTTGTCAATTTCATATCTTACTTTAAATATACTGCGCGAGTTTTCTTAAATTCCTTCAATGTAAACATAATCCGATAATTTTTAATCCCCATATTCCGGCAAATTTCTTCAACCACCTTTCTACACTCCCTTTTACTTCGTGCATGTACCATAGCGTAAATATTGTAAGGCCACTCTTTTCTTCTCTTTCGTAAGTAACAATGAGTTATTTGATGAAACGAAGAAAGGTACCGACCAAACTCATCTATCTTTTTACCTACTACCTGCCAGCATACCAAAGCGTTAGAGGTAAAACCAACCCTTCTATGATTAAGAATAGCGCCAAAACGGCGAATCGTCTTGTTTTTACTATACTTATTAAGTAACAGCAACAACTCCTGTTCTTCCATTCCTAACTTAGAAGCTACTTTTCTAAAAGGGCGCTTATCATCAACAGGAAGAATAAACCTCAGTTTATCAACAATATCTTTATTTACCATCAATTAACAAGAACCTCGTATCAATTTTAAAAGTCCCCCTTTTTTCTAAATCTATCATTTTTTTTATACCCGTCAATCTCTTTATCCTTCTTAAAAAACTGGAAAGTTTCCCTTTCGGTGTAGTAACTGTAAACCAGAGATTAAACTCAGAATCTTTACGCAGATAATTGTGAGTAACTTCAGTAAAAACATTAATTATCCTTACGACTTTCTTTAACTTTTCTTTTGGCACATAAGCAGCCACAAGAGTAGATTCAAACCCTATCCGTTCGCTATTAAAAACTGCCCCTATATAGCGGATAACTCCTGCTTTGCTAAGACGACGAAGACGTCTTATAACATCATCTTCTGAGATGCCTATGTTCTTTCCTATCTTTCTATAAGGCCTGCTCGTAAGAGGGAAATTATACTGCACTTCATTTAAAACTAATTTATCAATATCATCCATCTCGCTCATCTAAAACAGGAATAGATAAATTACAGTACTCGTCTTCACCCATATAATCGCCAGAAGAAAAATAAGCTCTAGCTCGGCAGCCGCCGCAAACATCTTTATCCTTACATTCACCGCACCTACCTCTATAATTTAAAGACCGCAGGCGCGAAAGAATCTCGTTTTCCTTCCATATAACGCTGAACCGCTGAATACGCACGTTACCCAATTTAATTGGTAAGTAAGGACATGGGTGGACATCTCCGTTGGGCAAAACACAACAGTAACTTATTCCTGCAAGACATCCTCTTTGAAACCTTAAATTCATCCCTTTCTTAAAAGAAATAGGGACAAATTGAGGAGCACATACAGGTTTAATTTCAAAATCCAATTCCTTCTGACGTTCAAGGATATGGTCAATAAGACAATAGTACTGCTCCTGCGAGATTAAGCTTTCAGTCTCATTTTCCCCTCTGCCGGAAGGAACAAGAAAAAATATGTGGTAAGCAGACGCTTCCAGGCTTACCACATAATCAATAAGGGCATCTATTTGTTCATAGTTATACTTTGTTACGGTAGTATGAACCTGAAATTCAATACCCACTCGTCTCATAGCAGCAATAGCAGATATGACTTTCTCAAATGCTCCTTTTACTCCCCGAAATCCATCATGTACTTCAGGAATAATACTGTCCAGACTTATCCCTACTCGAGCAATACCAGCATCTTTAAGTCTTGCAGCTACCTCTTCAGTAATGAGAGTACCGTTACTTCCCAGGACAGGACGTAAACCCATCTGGGAAGCACACTGAATAATCTCGTAAATATCTGCCCGCATAAGTGGCTCTCCGCCACTTAACACAACTATTTTAAAACCAGCTTCTTTAATGTCTTGAAGCAGGCTTTTGCCTTCTTCTGTAGATAGTTCATCTTTATCTTTTACGCCAGCATCACGGTAACAGTGACGGCACTTTAAATTACACGCCCGGGTAGTATTCCAGGAAATTAACATAGCAAACCAGCTTCTAAAGTTATTCTAATAAACCTTATCGGACTTTCTTTATCCATCTTGCCACATCTAACGCATAGTATGTAATAATAATATCCGCTCCTGCCCGTTTTATACCTGCCAATATCTCAAGAACAACTTTTCTTTCATCTATCCACCCTTTTGTAGCCGCAGCTTTTATCATAGAATACTCGCCGCTTACACTATAAGCAGCAACGGGAAGGCAAAAGTTCTCTTTAACTTTACTTATAATATCCAAGTAACATAACGCCGGTTTTACCATAACAATATCTGCACCTTCTTCTGCATCAAGTTTCACCTCATTTACCGCTTCTCTTGCATCTCTAAAGATATCCATTTGGTAAGAACGTCGGTCGCCAAACTGAGGAGCCGAATAAGCAGCTTCACGGAAAGGAGAATAGAAACTTGATGCGTATTTCGCAGAATACGCCATAATAGCAACTTTTTCAAACCCATCCTTATCGAGAGCCTCTCTTATTGCTTGAACCTGACCATCCATCATCGCAGAGGGGGCAACTACATCTGCTCCTGCCTCTGCCTGGGAAACAGCTACCTTAGCAAGAATTTTTAAAGTGACATCGTTATCAACATCTCTAATAGAGGAATCTGATTCCTTAAATGGCTTAACAATACCGCAATGTCCATGTGAAGTGTATTCACATAAACAGGTATCCGCAATTACAACAAGCGAAGGAAATTCTTTCTTTACAGACGCAATAGCTTTTTGAATAATTCCATCCTTACTATAACTCTGGCTACCCTTTAAGTCTTTACGAATAGGTATTCCAAAAAGAAGAATTGCTGGAATACTTTCTTTCTCAACACACTCCACTTCCCTCAAAAGATTATCTATAGAAAGCTGATACACCCCAGGCATAGAAGGAACAGGATTCTTTTTATTCTTCCCTTCACAGACAAAAAAAGGCATAACAAAATTGTTTACATTTAAATCTATATTCTGCACGAGCCGACGCAGATTACCATTCTTCCGTAACCGTCGTAGACGCAGGTAAGGATACCCCATCAGATACCTCCTTTTGTGTCAGGTAACATGAAGGATCTTGCGCCCATAAATCTCCGTATACTTCTTTTGCTCTGAGACGACACCCCCCACATACCTGTTTATAGTTACATATCCCACATTTCCCTTTAAGATAATCGCTTTTATTCTGTAGCAGATTGCAACGATAATTATTATTCCATATTTCCTTAATATGTTCTTTACGTACATTCCCTAAACTTTGATGACGCCAAAACTGACACGCTCCCACATCCCCTTCCGGAGAAATACTTAAAATCTTCTCCCCCGCAGAACAGCGTCCATGTCCAAACATAAGTTCTTTTAAAAGTTCATCTTTACGATGAGGAGAATCATTTACAATTTTCTTGTACAGATACACCCCATCACAGGGATTATCTACAGTTAAAATCTCAACATCTTCTGAGGAAACTTCTCTTGCCGTCCTAATAAGGTAATCTATTACTTTACGACGCTCTTTATTATCAATATCCATTTCTTTATCTGCCCTACCAGTATAAACAAGATGATACATACAGAAACGGGGAATCTTCTCTTTCATTACGAAAGAAAGAACATCGTCAAGAGAGTGGTAATTTAATTTGTTTATAGTAAACCTTACTCCTACAGGGATACCTACTTGCTGGCAGATCCTCAATCCCTCTAAGGCAGCCTCAAAACATCCTTTTCCTCGCAACTGGTTATGTGTCTCTCTATTTCCATCTATACTCACACCTACATAAATTATACCTGCCTTTTTAATAGAATATGCTACCTTCTGAGTAATCAACGTACCGTTTGTGGAAATAGCACAACGGATGTTTCTTGCGTGAGCATGCTCAATAATCTCTAGAAGGTCTTCTCTTAAAAGAGGCTCTCCGCCAGAAAAAAGTAAAACACCTACACCAAGCTCAGCTAACCCATCAATAAGATTTTTAGCCTCCTGCGTAGAAAGTTCATAAGGAGATGGGACACTCACAGATGAAGCATAGCAATGCTTGCAATAAAGGTTACATCTACGCGTAATATTCCACACCACAAGAAGCTTTAGCCGCTCCTTATGAAGACGTTTAGATAAACTCTCTTTTCCCAAAAGCATGTTGGTAAAATTAACCATTTCCTAACTCCTTAATGGCCGTTCTCAACAAATGCAAGAAAGTGGACTGGGCAGGAATAACCCCATTGTATCCATACTCTTTAAGAGTATTTAACGTTGGCTCTCCCATACACATCAATATAGATTTTTTAATTTTACTACGAGAAACTGCTCCAATCTTATTGAAACTGGAGAAAAAATTGCGGACATTCTGGGAACTACTGAAAATTATAGCATCGATATGCTGTGAGAAGATATCTTTTACTCTCTCATCTGTAGGTAAATGAGGCTTTAATATACGGTACATTGCCACATTATCAGGATAAGCCCCCAATTTCTTTAACTCATCAACCAGATACCCTGATGCTTTATCTCCGCGCAAGAGAAGAATTCTTTGTCCCGCAACAGATAAAGATGAAAATGCCTTAATTAGCCCTCTTGAAGAAAACCTCTCAGGAACCAAATCAGGCACGATAAAGTGTTTCTTTAACTCTTCCGCAGTAGACTCTCCTAAAGCAGCAATTTTTGTTTTAGAAAAAATACGCACATCTTTATTTGCCCCTCTCAAGTATTCCATAAAGAAACGCACGCCACTTCTGCTGGTAAATACAACCCAATTATATGTATTCATTCTAGATATTGCAGTATTTACTCTCCTGTAACTCTTAAGATAAGCAAGTTTTACGCCTTCCCAGAAAACTAACCTGGCCCCTTTATTTTCAAACATACTTTTTATACGGGAAAAAGCATCACGTGTAGAAACCACCAAGATATTCTTATTTAAAAGAGGTAACTGCCTTCTTTTACATAAAGAAAGTTTATTTTTAATCCTAACAACTTCTCCCACAACTATTACTGCCGGTGCTTTTAGTTTTGCTTTTTTGGCTTTCTCGACAATATCACTTATTGTCCCCACAATGATTTTTTGATAAACAGTCCCACCTTCCTGAATAATCGCCACAGGGAGATTACTTTTTGCGCCTTGTTCTTTAAGTTTTGCAACTATTTTCTGCAAGTTTTTTACTCCCATAAGGATAATCAAAGTATGATTAGGACTATAAACCTTTCCCCAATCAATACTAGCATTTTTCTTAAAAGGATCCTCTTCTCCTGTGACGATAGTAACACAGGAAGATACCCCTCGCATAGTAAGAGGAATCCCTACACCAGAAGGAACAGAGATAGCCGCACTAACCCCGCTTACCACCTCAAAATTAACTCCTTTTTCCTTTAAAAACATTCCTTCTTCCCCACCCCTCCCAAACAAAAATGGGTCTCCTCCTTTAAGCCGAACAACTTTTTTCCCTTCCTTTACAAACTTAAGCAACAACCTGTTAATTACCTTCTGGGAGATTTTTCCTCCTCGTCTCTTCCCAACATATACTATTTCCGTGTCTGGTTTAACAAACCGCAACACCTCCTCATTGACAAGTCGGTCACATAAGATAACATCAGCAGAATTGATACACTCTATACCTCTTAAAGTAATCAATGCCGGATTCATTGGCCCTGCCCCTACAAGAAAAACTTTCCCTTTACCCACCTTTTACCTCTTTTAATATTTTCTCCGCCCCTCTTCTAATCGCCTCTTGCGCCAGAAGCCTACCTGCATTCCGGGCTTCCTCAATGGGGACACATTTCTTTACGTATATAACAGAAGAAGCAGACGCAGATGCCACAAACCCTTCTATTACCATATCTCTTCCTTTTATCTGAGCAAGTGCTCCTACAGGGAGACGGCACCCCCCTCCCAGTTCAGCCAGAAACATTCTCTCTGCAGAAACACACAGATATGTGTCTCTATGGTTAATAGCCCTTACAATTTCTCTTATTTCGATATCATCCTTTCTCACCTCTATCCCCAATGCTCCCTGCCCAGGTGCAGGGACAAAATGAGGAGAGCATAATACCTCTCCTTTTATATCTAACTTCAACCTCTCAATTGCCACTAACGCACAAACTATACCATCAAGGTCATCTCCTTTCAATTTTCTGATTCGTGTATCCACGTTCCCGCGCAAAGGGATAACTTTTACATCAGGCCGCACACAACGTATCTGAGCCTCCCGACGTAAACTGCTTGTGCCTATTCGTGAACCTTCCGTTAACTCTCCTAATTTACATCCTTTCTTTGCAAGGAAAACATCAAAAGGGCTCTTTCTCTTCAGTACTGCTTCTAGAACAAGGCAAGAAGGTAAAAGGGTAGGCAAGTCTTTTAAACTGTGAACAGCAATATCGATATCACCGGCAATAAGAGCTTCTTCTATTTCTTTTACAAAAATACCCGGAGAAACAGGAAAACCGTCTCGTCTTCTGTCGCCCCGCGTAGTAAAAGTTTTAATAATGACTTTACATTCAGGAAATTTATTCTTTATACAGGAGGCTACCTCCTCTGCCTGTATTTGTGAGAGCGGACTTCCCCTTGCTCCAATAACTATCCTCTGACTGCACACCTCTCCATTTTCGTTTCCACAAACCGCCTTACCATCTCTTCTATAATAACATTAACCTTACGGACCTCCTTAAGGCGTCGGGCAATATTTTGCTCCCGCACTCTAACCAAATCGTCTATATCATAAAGGTAAACATTCTTTACGAGGCAAGAAACCTTCTCAATATTTCGCGGTACCCCCAAGTCTATAAGAAACAACGGTAATATTCTCTCTCTCATTACTTCTAAAAGCATATTTTTCTTAATAATAAAATGGGGAGCACTTGTAGAACTTATCACTATATCAGCTTCAATAAGGGCATCTTTTAAACAGTTAAACTTCACAACTTTTCCACCGAATTTCTCTGCTAAACGTAATGCCTTGGTATAAGTACGATTTGCCACACATACTGCTTTTATTTTCCGCTCATAAAGATTACGTAAGGTAATCTCGCCAACTTTCCCCGCACCAATAATCAAAACACTTTTCCCTTCCAGAGACCCTATAACTTTTTTTGCTAGCTCAATAGCTGCTGTACTAATAGAAACAGCTCCTTTGCCGATTTCCGTTTCGGAACGTACTCGTCTGCCAACTTTAAGGGCTTCTTCGAACAATACCGGCAATATTTTCTTCGCTGAACAAACTTCCTTTGCACAAAAATACGCATTTTTAACCTGTGAAAGAATTTGGTTTTCGCCAATTACCATTGAATCAAGAGAAGAGACCACCCTAAAAAGATGTCTTACTGCCTCTTTTTCCTTATACAGGTAAAGATAACCATCAATATTTTCTTCCAAACAGTGGAAGTCATACAGAAACTTCCGTACACTTTCTTCAGCAGACGAGGAAGAATAGAAATAGATCTCCACACGGTTACAAGTAGAAAGAATTGCAGCCTCCTCTACATACGGATAATTAAGTAGAAGTAGGAGAGCATCTTTAACCTTTCCAGAAGGGAAAGCCACTTTTTCTCGAATAGAAAGAGGCGCCGTCTTATGATTTATCCCCAACACACTTATCATTTCAATACCCTCTTTATAATTTCATCCTTTCTCAACTTATCAATATTTAACCGTACAAGTTTCTTTAAAACAACTTTTCTCTTTTTTACAGAAGGAATACTCTTCTTAATTTTTCTGCGAACCTTTTCAATAACTCTAAGTTTTAACAAGTAATCTCTGTTAATAATTTTCTTTAAATCATCCCTTATCTTTTTAGCAAGGCCAGGAGCTTTCCCACTGGTGGACACGGCAACCAGTATATCACCCCTTCTAAACACTGCTGGTACAATGAAATTGCACAACTCGGGTGAATCGACGCAGTTAACCAGAATGTTCCTCTTTAACGCCTGCTGACAAATTTTTGTGTTAACTCCGTGATTATCTGTGGCAACAATAACCAGGAAAGTCTTCTTAAGAAACTTTCTATCATAGTCCGAAGGAATGTATTTAATACCTCCCTTTCTTACAATCCGCTGTAATCTATCAGTAATACGCGGGCTTAAGAGAGAAACGTTAGCCCCTGCCTTAAGTAACGAGATGGCCTTACGTTCAGCAACCCTCCCTCCCCCTATTATAAGGCAATCTTTATTTTTTAGATTAAGAAGTACTGGATAAAAATTCACCCTTCTCTAAGGCAAAATGAGCCTGAAGCTATCGTTGCCTAATTTTTAAGGGAAAACTATTTCAACCTGGGTATCACTAAGTTTTTTAACCTGTAGATCCTCTTTAAAATATTTCCCCACACCTTTTATCAACCCAATCATAATATCAATCAAATTTCGGTGAGACATATATGTCATAATGAGTGTTTTATCATCTTTCCATTCATAATCAAAACGTGGCGGATGAGCGTTAGGTATATTCTTTGTGCTAATACGGTGAACATCATCCATTTTTAGAAGAAATTCTTTTGCAGAATTCACATCTTTGTAATAAGGTGCATAGAGTTTTGGTGCATACACATTAACCCAATAATCCCCAAAAGCATCTGCTGCCTGTTGTAAAGATATATTTAATACCTTACATAAAGAATCAAGAACTCTTATTACTGCAGCATCATTAACATCTTGAGTAACGAGAAAAGTAGATTCTCTAGGTAAACCCGCCTTTTCTAAAGCCTCTTTCCACTTATCCACCCCAAACTTTGTCTCCACTAACTCTGCTAAACAATTTACTATAACTCCTTTCACCTCACACCTCCTTCCGTAAATAACCTTTAACCCCTAACCAGATATTTACCCTTGGAACTATTATTATAAAAAATAATAGATTTATGTCAAGTGAATGTCCTATGGGAGCCGTATTATATGAAAAGATAGGTAACAATTTTAATGATGAGAAATATCTATTAAGAAGGCTAAAATGCTTCTTTAAGGTCTCCTCCCGCAAGCGAGGGCTAAATTGTCTGGCTCCTTATCAGTTCTTTCCAAAATATCAAAAAGAGAAAAATGTTAGTTGACAATGGGTATATTACATTAAGCACATTATTGATTCAGACATTTTTTGGTAGAAAAGAAAAACCTGAAGGGATCACGGCTATTTGTTCTACTTTCTTAATTTTTATTCTCGCCCAGCTCAAAGCATCTTTGTAGTTTTTAAAGAACTTCACATAGGGAAACTTTTTATAAAGGCAACTGCTAATGATACCAAGGCGGGCAAACTTTGAGGCTTCAATTACCTTGTAAGCGCGGTGTTCTCCTGGCTTATTAAAAGTATAATTTAGAGGGATATTTTCCTTTTTAAGAAGAGCCTCAAAGTTTTTCTCAGCACGGCTTAGTGAATTTTTAAGGCCAGCGAACACAAAAATCCCACCTCCTCTTCTTACAACTGGTACTGCCTCAAGCATATAGTTAAAGAGGCGCGATGCTTGATAGAAACTTTTTTCCTTCGGATAGTCGCAGCCGACAAAAACCAAATCAAACTTTTCTCTAACTGGATAAGATACCAAATCTCTGGCAAAATGCACAGCTTTATCAAAAGAGATTTTTGCTTCCCCAAAAGATATGAACATAATGTCCTTTTGGAAGTTATTTACAATGTTTAAAGAATAAATGTCTTTGTTGAGGTTTTGTGCTACTTTCCATATAAACCTCTGAAAAGGGTTTGTTTGTATGTTTCCTATTCTTACCCCTTTTTTGTTAAGAAACTCAACCGAGTGGGTATAAAGTATAGTTTCTGGTCCCCCAAGGCCAATGGCTATACATTTTACTCCGCCTGAAAAGCCCGCATATAAATGCGGTTCCACTACGCTTAAGGTTATTATAACATCGCAACCGATTATATTTGCGTTTATATACGCTGGGACATCGTTTATCCTGCCTAAACCAGAAAGACTACTCAATGAATGCTGTAAGACTGTGTTGCGGCAGAAGAACTTATCGCCCAGGAAATTCTTAAGTTCACTTTTTGTAAGCGGTCTATGCATGCCTAAGGCGACAATAAAATAAAATCTGCTACTTACTTTCTTTAAGTGCCTGCTTAATAGGGGCAAGATTTCCTTATGGTGGGCAGGGCGTGTATTATCAGGGATTACAACGCAGATTTTTTTATTTCTAAGGTTCAATCTATTCTCATAAAAGAAACTGTTTATGGTTTTTTTGATTTCTTTTTTTGTGAGTGCATCTTTTTCTATGCCTTTAAATAAAAATTTAGATTCTTTAATGTTAACCGCTATTTTTCTCTTTCCGCAGAACACAAACATATTTATACAAACATTATATCATAAAAAAAGACCCTCTTTCTAAAAAGAGGGTCTTTTTAGGTGCGGCTTAAATATCAGATTAGCTTCTTAAAATCTTTTTAGCAATGTTATCTGCCTTCTCAGTGATAAACTTAAGGCCGGTTTCTCTCTGGGTTTCTCTGTTTGCGGCATAGATGTCGTCTCTTTCAATGCCGGCCAGAGAGAATTTACGTGCTCCTGCCATAAGCTGCTGCAGGCCTGCTTTTAACTTATCAGCAAGAGTATAAAGGGCAATAGCACCTAGAGGAATATTTTTCATCTCTTTTTTACCTACTTTCTTTTCTACATCAGAGTAGCCAGCAAAAATTTCTTCCGGCGTTGTTCCAAAGGCCGTCACTGACGGTGG
>CAYVYZ010000048.1:0-12166 GCA_964455875.1 uncultured Planctomycetia bacterium
ATAGGCCATACAAGATAATTCATACAGAATCTTTTGAAACGCTTAAAGAAGCACGACAGAAAGAAAAGTTTTATAAGTCCGCGACAGGACGCAGGAGAATAAAGGAAATGTTTTTTAAATAAATTTGCCGTCAACGAGACGCCGCCAACAAACTTACCCCTTAATCCCTATCCTTGAAACAAGCCCTATCTTTAATCAGAGGCCTAATACATTTTTGGATGCAATAGGCCTTCGGCACTGCAGCTTACGCTGCAGATTGCATACGAATCCCTGCCTCTCCGCCAATATTTATCCCTGGTGTTCAATCTTTCTAACAAATCCCATCATTAATCCTTTGCCTAGTACATTTTCGGATATGCTATAAATATCTCTGGCTTACACTACAGAGCACATACGAATCTCTACCCTAGGATGTCACTTAAAATCTCTTTAATTTAAATATGAAATTTGGTAAGATAAAACAGTCAGAGAAAATTATTTTATCTCTATGTGGGAAGTAATAGTTAATCTACTCATATTTCTTCTTGGGCTTACTTTTCTTATTTATGGTGCAAATTTCTTTATTCAGGCCAGCGTAAAAATATCTATTTTATTTCGTCTTACACCCTTTTTTATTGGGATAATTATTGTTGCCTTCGGCACTTCTCTTCCTGAACTTGGCGTAGGGGTTATTGCCGCTATCAAAAACCAGAAGGCTATTGCTTTGGGTAATATTGTTGGTAGCAACATCGCAAATATTGCTCTTATACTAGGGTTATGTAGTATATTTCATCCTTTGAATGTAAAGAAAAGAATTTTTTCTAAAGAATTACCCTTAATGCTTTTTAGCGCTATTCTTCTTTATCTTTTAAGCCTGGATATGGTTTTAAGCAGATTGGACGGTTTAGTTTTCCTTGTATTCTTTGTTTTATTTTGCCTTGTTTCTTTTTCAGGCGCAAAAGCCTCTATAGGAGGAATACAGGAGCTAAATGATTTTAAGTTTAACAGGCTATTCAGCAACATTAAATCTATACCCATTATAATTCTTGTCAGTATTGTTTCTCTTTTTTTTGTACTCTGGGGAGCTGATTTGATGGTTCGTTCAGGTGTTAAGATGGCTCTTATTTTTAATATAAGCCCCTGGATAGTAGGCATTACTATCTTTGCTATAGGAACTTCTCTCCCTGAATTAGCAGCTTCTCTTGCGGCATCTTTTAGAAAGGTCTCCAGTATAAGTATTGGTAATGTTGTGGGAAGCAATATCTTTAACATACTTCTTGTTTTAGGGATAGTGGCTATTATAAGGCCGATTACCATTGATGACCCTAAGGTTATTATTTTTGAGATGCCGGCACTCTTAATTTTTAGTGTATTAATCTATATTTTTATGCGTACCTCTTTTAAAATAAGCCGTAAAGAAGGTATAGTTCTTCTTTTATCCTATTTAGCATTTATCATCATGTTAATTGTTAAGTAAGGAAGGGAGGAAAAATGAAATGTCCCAATTGTAAAGACGTGGATTTAAAGGAGGTCTTGACTACGAATGGAGTAATGGTGGATACATGCCCTAAATGCGAAGGTATATGGCTTGATAAAGGAGAGATATTCTATTTTACCAAAGCACCGACTTACCTGAGATATAAGATTGAAGAAGCATTGAAAAACCAGAGGCCTTCAGAGAGGTTAAACCCTAAAACGAAAACTCCTTTAGTAGAGCTTCCTCTTTTTGAGGGAGACCTTATTATTGATTACTGTCCGAAGACAAAAGGTATATGGCTTGATAAAGGAGAGATTGAAAAACTTCCGGGGGCAAAGAAGTTTAAGCTAAAGCTTGCTGTAGAGAGTAACTTCAAGGCTTCCCAGGAGTATTCCCTTCGGCTTCCTAATCTCGGTTTGGTTTCTTCAGCTACTCTCGTTGGTCTTTATGCTCTGCTTACTATTATTCTTATTACCCTTGTAAATTTTGGGTTTATAAGTGTTTTTGGTGCGCTTCTATTTGGGATTATATTTGCTTTATTGCAGTTTATTTTCTCGCCATTTATTATGGATTTGATTTTAAGGTGGTTCTACCATTTACACTGGGCTGAGTTAGAGGAATTGCCAGCTTATTTAGCTGATTTCATAAGAGAGGTTTCTACGAAGAAAAATATAAAAACGCCACGTATGGGTATAATTCCTGACGGTTCTCCCAACGCTTTTACGTATGGACACACTCCCAATAACGCCCGTATTGTGATTACCAACGGGATTATGGATTTACTTGAGCCTGAAGAGGTAAAGGCTGTGGTCGCCCATGAGTTTGGCCATGTGGTTCATTGGGATATGCTTGTTATGACTATTGCTAATCTTGTTCCTTTGATACTCTATTATATTTATCGAACTCTTATAAGAGTAAGAAGCCGCGGCAGAGAAGATAAATCAGCAGCTGCCCGCTATGCCATTGCCCTTGCCTCATATATTCTTTACATTATATCTCAGTATATTGTTTTGTGGTTTTCCCGGGTAAGGGAATATTTTGCCGATAGATTCTCAGGGGAGACAACTAATAATCCTAACAGCTTGGCTTCGGCTTTAGTTAAAATTGGTTATGGGTTGGCAGGAAAAGAGAAAAATAAGAAAGAGAGAGACGCAAGAACAGATTCTCTAAAGGCAATGGGTGTATTCGATCCTTCAGCAGCAAAAGCTTTGGCAGTAACCACATACCATCCTGCTTCTATGGGTGGTGAGGTTGATAAGAGTCTTTTAAAAGGGGCAATGCGTTGGGATTTGTGGAATCCATGGGCGCTTTACTATGAACTTCACTCAACACATCCTTTAATTGCCAAGCGTCTTTTAGCCTTAAGCAGACAATCACAAGCCTATGGTAAAGAGCCATACATTACTTTTGACGAGAGAAGGCCTGAAAGCTACTGGGATGAATTTTTTGTTGACCTATTTATATCAGCTCTTCCTATTATTACTATGTTTGCGATAGGAATTGTTTATTTCCTTACTACAAACATTTTTTATCTAAAAGCAGGGTCTTCTCTTATAGGGGCGGCTTATCTTGCGGTTGTGTATTTTTCATATAATTTTTCCTACTTTCCTGAGATGAACATAGCTTCTCTTTTAAAAAAGGTTAAGGTTTCTAAGATACGACCGGTGCCTTGTGTAGTGAAGGGTAAAATTGTGGGTAGAGGAATCCCTGGACTTATTTTCAGCGAAGATTTTGTTCTTCAGGATGAGACAGGTATAATATTTTTAGATTACCAGCAGCCTCTTGGTATATGGAACTTTTTCTTTGGGCTTTTGCGTGCTAAGAGGTATATTGGAGAAGAGGTTACCATTACGGGGTGGTATAGAAGAAGTCCTGTACCTTATATAGAGATAAAAACACTAGAGACAGAATATGGGAAAAGCAACTGTTATGTTTTTAACGTAAAGATAATTTTTGCCTGGGTTCTTATTGTGGGAGGTATTGTTGCTATGTTTTTATTGTAGAGGATAACAGGCAGGTGGCGAAAAAAGAGATAGAGAAAATAATAGAGAAATCATTGTTTTTAAGGAGGTGAAGATGGAGCTGAAGGGTAAAGTAGTTTTTTCTTCGGATAAAGCCGGAGATTATGATATCTGGGTGTTAAATCTTGATTCAAAAAAACTTACCCAGCTTACCTCAGGTAATTTCTGGAATGATGCGCCGAAATGGTCTCCTGACGGCAGGTATTTAATCTATACCTCAAGCAGACCTGGTTCAGGGGCAAAAAGGCTGGTGGTTATGGACTTAGAAAGTTCCAAGATAGATCGATTAGACTTCGACCGTCGCCTCATAGAAGGTGAAGTTGGCGCTCATCCCCATCCGTTAGCTTATATTTTTTGTATTTTGCCTGAAAGAATAATAAGGATGACTTACCCAGATGAATATTTTGGTACTGAGAGATATCCTGATTGGATATAATTTTAACATTGCGAATGATTTTATAAACTAAAAAAGGAGGTTAAAATGGGGTTAATAAAAGGGATTAGCCAGATAATGAAAGATGCACAGGAAAATATGTCTTCAGGCGAATTCTTTCGGGTAGCGAATGTCTTAAGCGAGGCTAAAGATAATGTTCGTGAAAAAATGCAGGATGTTACATCTGATAAAATCAGAGCAATCATTAAGAAGTTAAAAACAGTAGGGTCTATTACTCCTGAAGAAATTGATTGCATAAGATTATGGATTGTCGGAGATGCTGAGAGTTATACTAAGATGGAGAATAATTTTAATGACTGGATAAATGAGTTTAACCGTCTAAAGGATGTTTTAAGCAACTATGAAAACAGAGAGCTTTCGGAAGAAGATTTAACCAACCTACAGGGCATTCTAGAAGATGCTATAAGAGTAGCTGCGGATATTGGTAATTTTTTGGAAAAGCAGGAAAGAGTTAAACATTTTGATGAAGCCGTAAAAGATTCTAATTCTCTGGATACAGAAATTCTTGTAAAAGTCTTAGAAGATAAATTGCGCTCCCCTGAATTCTAACTTTTGTTGATAGACTACCTATGGCAGAGATGGTATAATTGAGATACTAAAAGGAGGTAAAAATGAACTGCCCTTTATGTAATGTGGAAATGAATAAAGAACCTTACGAAGAAGTAGAGATTGACGTATGTCCTCAATGTAAGGGAGTATGGCTTGATAACGATGAGTTAAAGAAAGTTGTCGAGACCAAAGAAGTTACTTTTAGTATTGAGGAGATAAAAAAGACAATTGAGGAGACTTCCCAGGAGAAAAGAAATCGTGAAGAACTCATGAAACAACTTGTGTCTTTTAAGAAAGATGCAAGTTTAGAAAAATTAAATACGGACGAGCTTATTTCTAAATTCAAAGAAAAATGGGGAGATACGCGCACTCTAAACTGCCCTAAGTGCCAGGTGCCCATGAAAGAGTTTGAATATGCCGGAAGTGGAGTAATGATTGATAAATGTCCTAAAGGCTGTGGATTCTGGCTTGATGAGGGTGAACTTAATAAGGTGCAGATTATGATGGAGTATTATGAGAAAATTACCAACCCCCTGCCATTACCGCAGGATACTAAGATTACAGAAAGAAGGTGTCCTTACTGTAAAGAGAAGCTAGTTGAGAAAGAATACGAAGGTGTTCCCATAGATGTTTGTCTTAAGTGTGGAGGCGTCTGGCTTGATAAAGATGAGCTTTATGAGATTATAAAGAGACGGGAGGCAAAATTTTCTGAGGAAGAAAAGAAATCAGTTGATCCAGAAAAACCTATACAAGGTACTCAGGCTGAATTGATTCCTGAGATTAACTGTCCCATATGTGGCGCTCTTATGAACAGATTTACCTATGCTGCTACGTCAGGAGTTGTTATTGACCGCTGTCCTCAAGGTCATGGCGTATGGCTTGATAATGGGGAACTTGAGAAGATTCAGATTTATATAGAAAAGTCAGAAGAACTGGGAGAAAAAAATTACGCTAAATATACACGCATCTTAAATCAGGTAAAACTTGAGTGTGAAAAGCGCCGTGAGGCATCAATCCAGAATATAAGAGTTAGCCGTTTTCAAACTATTAACCGCCTTATTCGCTGGATGGCACGCAAGTGGGATTAGAATAATTCTTTTTCATGGATAACCCGGTTAGTTTATATAGAGGATATTTTCTTGCACTGGCAGCTCTCATATCTATTGTTGTATTAGCGAGAATAGTTGTGCCCAACATCATTTTTAGTGCAGCCTTAAGAAAGATTACTAAAAGAGTAGAGGGGAAGGTTAATACGAAGGCATATCTATTTTTACCTTCTTTTCTGGGTAAATATAAAGGCAAAAAGGTTAAAGCTTATTTTTATGAGCCAGGTTATTCTTTTTTTATTCCCATTTACTTCTCCGGGTTCTATAATTATTCTTTGGAGTACGAGATAGCTACTCCTTTTGTTTACCACAGTAATAAACCTTCGTACGATTCGCCAATAGTTGCAGAATTTATAAAAGAGGCTCAAGTAAAGGAAAAGATAGATTATCTACGCAGCAGCTTTGATGTATTGGAATTTTTAGGAGACAAAGCTAGGTTAGAGAAGAGGAATTTTACAGCTTTTAGTTTAGGCTACAGACAGTTTGACAACACAGATGATTACTTAGAGGCAATAGATTTTCTTGTGGATATAGGTTATAAGCTTAAGAGGGGGTAGATTATAAGATGGATTATTCAGCATTTGCTTTAAAATATCGTCCGCAAAATTTTGATGAGGTTGTAGGTCAGAAGCACATAGTTTCTTCTTTAAAGAATGCAATTTTAAGAAAGAGAGTTCACCACGCTTACCTTTTTAGCGGACCACGAGGGGTAGGAAAAACTTCACTGGCTCGTATTTTTGCGAAAGCTTTGAATTGTGAAAATGGCCCCACTGTAACTCCGTGCGGTAAGTGCATAAATTGCACAAGCATAACAAAGGGAAATTCCTTGGATGTTATTGAGATTGACGGAGCATCTAACCGTGGAATTGATGAAATTAGGTCACTTCGTGAGTCCGTTAAACTGTCATCTTCAGGTGCCCGCTATAAAATATACATTATTGATGAGGTTCATATGTTAACACAGGAGGCTTTTAATGCCCTTCTTAAGACGTTGGAAGAGCCTCCTTCCCATGTAAAGTTTATTTTTGCCACAACTCACCCTCAGAAGGTTTTGCCTACCATTTTATCGCGTTGCCAGAAATTTCAGTTTAAACTGCTTACGTTTGAGGAGATAGTAAGCAAACTAGAGAGGATTATAAAAGAGGAGCATCTTAAGATAGACAAGGATATCTTACATTCAATTGCCAGAAGTGCCGACGGAAGTATTCGTGATGCCGAATCTTTGTTAGATCAGATAGTGCCGATTGTTCTTGAAAAGGGCGATGTAAAAGATATCATTTCTTTTTTGGGGATTATTGATGAGACTACTTTAAATGAAATGCTTACATTTATAGCAGAAAGAGACATAGAGAAAAGTTTGGATTTTATACATAGAATTACCCAAGAAGGAAAGGATTTAGGAATATTCTTAAACAGCTTTATAGAGCATTTACGGAGTGTTCTTCTTTCAAAAGTAAGCAAGAAAGCGTTTAAGGAAATGAGAGAGGTATCTCCTTACACCAAAGAATTTATAGTAGAGAAAGCAGAAGCATTTACTACCTTTGATATCTTGAAATTGATAGATTTGCTTATTGAAGCAAAAGGTCTATCCAAGAAGCTAAATTCAATCAGAATCCCTCTGGAGTTAGCAGTGGTAAAATTTATTACAAATTTCACAGTGGTTTACTTTGATTCTTCAAAATCCGAAGCAGCTAAACAAGTTTTTTCTACTTCTTCTGGGTTGTCAAACAAAACAGTAAACCAGGAAAAACCAAGATATGTAAAAAATACTAACATTTCTTCTGAATCGCATTTTCAAAAAGATAAGAAGCAGTCGTCTCCAGAGAAAAACAAAAAAGGAATATCATTGGAGCTTACCTCTGGTGAGGATTTTGATATTGATGTTGATGATATAGCGTGGGAGGAGAAAAATCAGGCTCTACCGAGAGATATTGCTTCTGAGAAAGAGGAAATATCTTTGACGATAGATGATATTTCTCGAAAGTGGCCGAGTGTGATTTCTGAGATAAGTAAAAGAAGGGTGTCTTTGGCTTCTTATCTTAAAGAAGCCTCTCTTTATTCACTTAAAGGGAGAATATTAACCCTATCTTTTTCTCCTCGCCATAGTTTTTATAAAGAGGCAGTGGAGTCTCTAAAAAATACAAAATTTATTGAGAGTTATTTGGCAGATGCTTTTGGGTATAGATTAGGTATAAAGTGTATCCTTTTAAAAGACGAGGAGAATTCCGCAGAGACCAAAGAACCAGAGCACATAGAAGATACAAAAGATGATGGTTTCATAAACGAACTGCTTGATACTTTTGGAGGCAATATTCACACAGATGGCGAGTAGTTTTCCTAAAATATTAGAGGAATTAATAGAAAGACTTTCTCGTTTTCCTGGAGTAGGAAGAAAAAGTGCTGAAAGAATTGCCTTTTATATTCTTAAGATGAGCCCCAAAGAGGCAAAAGAATTAAGTTTTTATATTGCTGAAGCCAAATCTCACATTAGACCATGTAAGTTGTGTAACAATTTTACCGCCTCAGAGGTATGTTCTATATGTTCTGACCCTAAAAGAGACAGGGAGCTTCTTTGTATTGTTGAAGAGCCCAAGGACGTTCTTGCTATTGAGAAAACTTCCCGTTTTAAAGGAGTCTATTACGTCCTTTTAGGGGCAATTTCTCCTCTTGAGGGTTTAGGTCCAGGTAGTCTCAATATAGGCAAGTTGCTTAACCGTTTAGAGAAAAAAGAAATTAAAGAAGTAATTATTTCTACCGATCCTGATAATGACGGTGAGCTTACCGCTCAGTATTTAATTGAAAAAATATCAAAATACCCTGTAAAAATATACCGTATCGGTATTGGCATACCTTTAGGTACTCAAATTGAGTATATCGATTCCTCAACACTGGGCAAAGCTCTTCTTGAGAGGAAACCCATAGGATAATTGCGCTTAGTAATAATAGATGAAATGAGAAAGAAGGTATCATATATATTTTTATTTTTCTTCGTTTTGTTGTTATTTCTTGCCAGCGTAAGCTTATCTGGCTTTGCTAGAACCGTATCTTCTTACGAAAAATTCTTGGTCCATCACGATTTTTACAGAGCTATAATTATGTATTTTAGATATGCCAAAGAGACAATGGCAACTTTTACCTTTGATTATAAAGATTTACTTTTTGCAATATTGGTAGATTTTCCCTTTTCTCTGGTTTGCTTGTTGATTGCTTTGCGTTCTCTTCCCGGTAGGCATCCTTATGAGTTTAAAAGCTTTGTATGGTTTATTTTCGCTATTAATATAGGAAGATTTGTTGCATTTATCTTTTTTAAAGGAGTATGGATGGTAATAAAGACATTGGTTATAGACTTTAGACCTCACTGGAAAGTCCCCCTTATAGATTCGTTTTATATGGGAGCAATTCTAGCGTGTATAATAATCTATATATGGTTAACAGCACGGACATTTAAAGTAGATGCTTTAGAGGCTGTAAGGACGTTTATTGTTTCGCACGTAATTTACTGTGGTATAGTTTATATATTTATTACCTTTGTTCCTGATAACCGCGCTACGAGATTTGTCAATAAAAATATGGGATTAAGGACTATTGTGCAGAGTTATATCCTTGATGTTGATAAAGTCTCTCAGGGGGGGCATGTTTTGTCTTTACTGAGAATAAAACCTTTCCATATGTGATTAAATCTACCAATGGCAATTGCATATGCAATAATTCCCATTTAATTTTTTTATTTATTAAATTATTATGATTATTAGAACGTGTATAATTGCTTTTGTTTCGGGGGCTCTTGCCTTAGCATATGAGACTCTTTGGAACCGTGTCTTGTCAAACGTTATAGGAGCAACTTTGTTTTCTGCGACTGTTGTTATTGTGGTTTTTTTTGTTTCTTTAAGCCTTGGCTACGCAATTATCCGAAGATGGCCAGCTATAAGAAAACATCCCTGGAAAGCATTCTCACTAATGCAGCTTGGTATAGCAATAAGCATTTTCTCCACAGTACTTTTTGCTACTTACAAATTTTACCCTGAGATATCCTTTAGTTCTCCCTTGTTAAGAGCAATTACTCAGGTTATAACAGCTATTTTCTTAATTGCTCCTGCTTCATTTGTTATGGGAGGGACAATTCTTCCTCTTATTGAATCGATAAGAGAATATCCTTATAGAACGTCTCTCGTTTACGGGATAAATACTTTAGGAGGAGTAATAGGCATAGGAATAACAACTTTTTATAGTATCTATGCCATTGGGATACGCTTAAGTCTCATTGTCTGTATAATGTTAAACATTATTCTTGCTTTGTTTTCTCTAAAATATCATTTTTCTGGCGAAACCAATGCTTTGATTTCTTTAAAAGAAAAGACTGATATTCTAAGAAAGGTCCCTTCTTTATCCCGCATTTGTATTTTTATTCTTGCGATAGCAAGTGGAGTAACGGTATTAGGATTTGAAGTAATTCTTTTGTATGCTTATCGTCAAGTAGGACAAAACAGCGCCTGGTCATTTGGGGCAATGCTTATGCTTGTAATTAGCATGTTGGGATTAGCCTCTTTGTTATCTTCCTGTAAACCTCTTTGCAATGTCTATTCTTTACATTATATTTTTCCTGTTATAGCAACAGGGATGATACTTTTTCCGGATAATTTTATTGTTATAACACATACAATGCAATTTACTTCCATTGCTTCCGGTAGTATTACAAGGTATATGTGGAGTCTTTTGTGGGTAGGATTAGCCAGTAGTGGTTCCCTCTTTCTTTTAATGGGCATAGTATTTCCTTGGTTACTTAGGAAAGTCTCCATAGTAGATAATGATAATGCTACCCTACATTTAGGAAGTATTTTTGCTGGCAATTCTTTAGGGGCATGTTTGGGGGCGGTGATAACACAATGGGTGTTGATACCTTGTTTTGGATTGTGGCGGGCATGTATTGCGTTGAGCTTCGTTCCTCTTATATCCTGGGTAGTACTTAATAGTTTTTTGTCTATTAAAAATGGAGCTAGGCGAAGAATTTCTTATGTATTATTTCTACTTCCTCTTTGCATTGTTCCTTTTAAGATTCGTAAGCAAATTCCTTTAGTGACCCCATGGCCGGAAAGTAATATTGTCGATGTAAAATGTGGTCCAGAAGGTATTGTTGCAGTAATAAGACGTTCAAAAGATAATCTGTGGCGGCTAAGTGTGAACAATAATTTTGTGCTTTCTTCAAGCAAAGACGTTATTTTAAATCGTAGGATGTCTCATCTTCCTTTGTTGCTTCATCCTTCACCGCGGAATATTTGTTATATTGGGCTTGCTACTGGTCTTACAGCAAGTGGTGCTGTATTTCATAATGATGTGCAGTATATCAAAGTAATAGAAATAAGCCCCCTTGTGATAAAGATGTCTCTTAGGTATTTTGGGCAATTTACTGGCCATTTTGAGCGCGATCCACGGGTTCATATCGTTGAGGACGATGGTGTTCACTTTATGGCAACTACCAAAGATAAATTTGATGTTATTATTGGTGATGTATTCTTTCCCTGGAAGGATGGGGTTCAGCGTTTATACAGCTGGGAACATTTTGCAAATATACGCAGGCGTCTTAAAGAAGGGGGGATTTTTTGCCAGTGGATACCTTTCTATCAGATAGATTCATTATCGCTTTCTGTGATTGCAGAGAGCTTTGTTAGTGTGTTTCCTTATAGCAGTGTTATTCGAGTGTTTATGGGAAGTAAAAAAGAATTCATTGGGTTTATAGGGAAAAAAAGTGAGACATTCTATGATTTTACTAAGGATAGGAATATATGGACGGCCAACTTAAAAAAGAATTTCTTAATAAGAGATTCTTTATTAAGAGATCCTCGATTTTTTGATAAAATGTTTGTTGGCAAGTTAAGCGAATTAAGCACAAATGCTAAAATAAATACCTTAGATAAACCAATTCTAGAACCGTTTGTTATTCGTGCACAAACTCAGATTTGGCAAAAGTTTAATCATTAAGATACTGCGAATAAGGCTATTTAAAAATCGGTGAGATAATATATAATTTCAGAAATGTATTCTTGACGCCTATAGCAAGATAAGTTATAATTGTAAACCTCTGTTCTTAGACAAAATAATTCCCCGGTAGCTTGAGCAGGGACGCTTGTCCGCCTCAGGCGGAAGCAGCTTCAGCCGGAGGCTGATTCGGCTGCACCAGAGGCGCACAAAGGAAGTGAAGGCTGTTAACCAGCGGGGAGAAATATGGCGTATGTATACGTGTTGAGAAGTTTAAAGAGCGGCAAACGGTATGTTGGACACACATCTAAGGATGTATATGAGAGAGTGCGGCAGCATCAGTCAGGTACAAATGCGTGGACAAGGCAGAATCGTCCGGTTGAGCTGGTATACTACGAAGAGATAGGAGACATCCGAGAAGCCAGAGAGCGTGAACGTTTTCTTAAGTCAGGTCAAGGAAGAAAGTTCTTAGACAAAATAATTCCCCGGTAGCTCAGCAGGTACGAGCAGCTGGCTGTTAACCAGCGGGTCGCAGGTTCGATCCCTGCCCGGGGAGCCATTGTTGACAAATCGAACTGGGGACTTTCGGGAAGGTAAGCGGAAGTTC
>CAYVYZ010000049.1:0-11835 GCA_964455875.1 uncultured Planctomycetia bacterium
GCTATACGCTATCCAATATCTCCTTCTGTTTTTTCTCCATTATTTCTCTTTCCCTTTTAGTATAGTCTTTATAGCCTAAAAGATGCAATATCCCGTGAACTATATAAAGAGTAAGCTCATATTCGAAAGAAGTATTATAAATACGGCTGTTGTTCAGAGCTTCTTCTACCGAGATTATAACTTCTCCCAAGTAACTTGGGTTAAATTTATCCTTTAAAGGGAAAGATATAACATCAGTGGGTGAATTCTTACCAAAATATTTCTTATTAATTTTCTTTATGAATTTATTATCACAAAAGACCAAAGAAACAATTGCTTTTTTAAGATTTAATTGAGAAAGTATGCGGGTGGCTTTCTTCTTTAACTTACCCTGATTTATTCTCACCAGGCTTTGTAGATTTCTTATCAGTATCATTCTGAGGATAATTTATTCTCGTATGAAAGATAGCATTCAAGATTCTTATGAAACTGTTTGTAATTTTTTCTAAGTCCTTTAACGTAAGTTCACTCTCATCAAGCTCCCCTTCAATAAACTTCTTCCTTACTACCTCTTTTACCATCTCTTCAATTCTTGAAGGAGTAGGCTCCTCTAATGTACGAGAAAGTGCCTCTATTGTATCAGCAAGAGAAACAATAGCAACCTCTTTAGACTGCGGCCTTGGGCCAGGGTAACGGTACTCTTCTTCATCCTCAGAACCTGGCTCTAATTCCTTAGCACGCTGGTAAAAGTAATAAACAAGGCTCCTGCCATGATGTTGAGTAATAAAATCTATTATATTGGGATTAAGATGGTACTTTTTCGCCAGCTCCACTCCTTCCTTTACGTGATTAATAATGATTAACTTGCTTATAGATGGTTTTAAACCCTTATGGACATCACGGTAGGGTATCTGATTCTCTACAAAATAGTTGGACCTATTAATCTTTCCAATGTCATGGTAATAAGCACCTACTCTTGCTAAAAGGGGATTTGCTCCAATAGCTTCTGCTGCTGCCTCTGCAAGATTTGCAACTACCAGAGAATGCTGATAAGTTCCCGGCGCTTCTAAAATCATCTTCTTTAGTATAGGGTGATTAAAATCAGAAAGCTCAAGAAGGGATATGTTGGTAACTACTCTAAATATATACTCAAAAACAGGCAAAACGCCAATAACTACAATAGAAGAAACAATTCCGTTAACAACACACACCTTAAGCAGTTCCATATCAGGCAAAGAAAAGAAAGAAAGTGCCTCTGTTCTTTCTCCAACAAACGCCACAATAAACTGTAGAAGGCCAGCAAAAAACCCTGCGCGGATAATCATAAACCTTGTCCTCACCCTATAGCTCATCATTGACGCTACCAAAGAAGAGCAAAGAAGAGCAATTCCTATTGTCAGTCCAAAACCACCCTTCTGCGTAGAAGCTGCAAGCATAGAAATTACCAATGAAAAAAGAAGAGAAAGAACCAAATCATCAAAAAGCAAAGTAATTAATATAGCAAACCCTATGGCAGAAACACTATAAGGTGAAAGTCTAAATGTCACTGTAGTCAAAACAACTACCAGTATAGCTAAAGCTGCTAACAGAAAAAGGTCTAACAAAGACGGCAACTTCTTATGACGATAAAAAATCCTTAGATAAACCGCCAATATACCAATAAGAATCAAAGACGATAAATCAATAGAATAAAGGACAAAAAAGATACCAGCAACAATAAAAAACAACACCGTCGCCAGTACAGAAAATATGTTACGGTTGTTCCTTGTTATAAAAGTTTTCATAGGCTTTTACTATCTTCTGAATTAGAGGATTTCTTACAACATCACGGTTGTTTAAATGTATAAATTTTATCCCCTTGATTGACTTAAGGATTTCCCTCGCTTCTATTAACCCCTTTGGCTTACCTCCTGGCAAGTCACTTTGAGTAATATCACCCGTTATAACTGTCTTAGAATTAAACCCAAGCCTTGTAAGAAACATTTTAAGCTGTTCGGAAGTACAATTCTGGGCCTCATCAAGAATAATAAAAGCGTTATTAAGAGTTCTTCCCCGCATATAAGCTAAAGGGGCAATTTCAATAATACCTGTCTCAAGATTATCCTCAATAGCATCCGGCTCCATCATATCATAAAGAGCATCATAAAGCGGCCTTAAATAAGGGCTTAACTTTTCCTGCATACCTCCCGGTAAAAACCCCAATGACTCTCCTGCTTCAATAGCTGGACGAGTAAGGATAATTCTGCTTAGCTTCCCTTCATTGAAATACTTAACAGCCATTGCCATAGCAAGATAGGTTTTACCTGTCCCCGCCGGACCAATAGCAAAGGTAATATCGTAATTTTCAATAGCATTAACATACTTTATCTGACCAGGGGTTTTAGGAATAACAAATCTCTTCTTGGAAGCTACCTTTATTCTTAAAGGTCCCCCAGCAAAATTATCTTTAGTCTTTGTAGAATGTAAATAATTTCTCATCTCCTCCTGGTTTAATATTATCCCCTTCCCAGCCAATCTAATTATATTTTCTAAAAAGTCAACCGCTTTATTAACCTCTAACTCCTTACCTTTAACTACCAACCCCTCGCTGCAAACATCTACACTTACTTTTAGTTTCTTCTCAATAAACTCAATTTTATTATCGCAAGCACCAAAGATTTCCTTTATTAAAGAATTGTCCCCTATAGGAATTATCCTCTCGTACACCTTTTGCAATAATCTCCTATTTTAAGATGCTTTATTAAAAAGGAATTTTTATTTTTGTTCCCGGATAAAGACGGTCAGGATTCTTTATAATATTTTTATTCTCTTCATAGATGAGCTTCCACTTTCTGGTTGTACCGTAGAACTTATAGGATATCTTCTGAAGGGTATCATTTTTGCGGACAACATAATACTTATAGTGCTTCTGGGGTTGCTGTTGAGGAACCTCAGAGATTATGGATTTCACAGGAATCTCTTCTCTATTAATCTCCTCTTCTATAAGAGATGCGGATGCCTTAACAGTTTCTTTCACTGCAACCTCTTTGGTCTTCCTCTTTTCCTCATATACAGTAGCCTCTGGTTGAGGTTTTATGTTTTCAGGAGGGTGAGCGCCCAACTCTATCTCAAGCACAGTAATAGGCCGCATTTTTCCTAACCGAGACTCCTTCTTTTTCTCCTCCTCTGGTGGAGTGCCCATAATATAACCCTGATTCCCTTCTACTTCTGTTCCTTTGCGCGGCTTGTAAATAGTATAAGTCCTTACTAAACACCCGCAGAGAAATATCATTCCTAAACTTAACATTAAAAATACCTTTCTCATTTTTATCCTCCCTTGCCCTTTATATTCATATATATTTTTTAATCTTTCCTGTATTCTACCATCTTAAAAAAACATTTCAACTGCGATTTTCCCTCCTTTGTGCCCAGCTGATAAACTCGTTAAAATCTATAAAATACCTAAGAATTTACTAAGCCAGCAATAAAATTCCTCATCAATCTTGGAGGTCCAATATACGAAAAATTATCCACAAATTTTACTGCTCATCGTCACTTAAAGCTAACCCCAATTCCTTAAGCTGTTCTTCCTTGATGAAAGAAGGAGCATCGGTTAATGGACATACCCCTTTTTGGGTTTTGGGAAAAGCAATTACATCCCTTATACTTTCTGAACCTGTTACTAAAGCATATAACCTGTCCAATCCAAACGCTATACCTCCATGAGGAGGAACCCCGTACTTAAATGCTCTCAATAAGAACCCAAATCTATCCTCAGCCTCTTCTTCTGTAATGCCAATTATATCAAATATTTTCTTTTGCAATACGGTTGAATGAATTCTTATTGAACCACTGGCAATCTCATTGCCATTTAAAACCAAATCATAAGAGCGTGCTCTTACTTTTGACAAATCGCTGTCTAAATACTTAATATCCTCTTCACAAGGAGAAGTAAAAGGATGGTGTTGCGACTGCCATCTATTTTCTTCTTCATTAAATTCAAAAAGAGGAAAATCCACAACCCACAAAAAACGCCACTTCCCCTCTCCTATATCAGGCTTATCCGTAGAGTATTTGTCCGTTGCTTCCTTATAAGAAATCCGCAAAAATGGCGTCTTAATATCTTCGTTTAGCACCTCTTTAAAAACAAACGAAATCATCTCCTCTGTAAGGGAATAAATATCTTCCTCTTCGATAAAAGACATCTCTAAATCAAGCTGCGTAAATTCAGGCTGACGGTCACGCCGCAAGTCCTCATCCCTAAAACACTTAACAATCTGATAATATTTATCAATTCCTGAAGCCATAAGAATCTGCTTAAAGAGTTGTGGCGATTGAGGCAAAGCATAAAATTTATGAAGAGCTAAGCGGGCAGGAACTAAAAAATCCCTTGCCCCCTCAGGAGTAGACTTAGTCAAAAAAGGCGTCTCTATCTCTAAGAAGCCTTTCTTATCCAAAAAGCTACGAAAATGGTGATTAAAAGAATGGCGAATAATAAAATTATTAAGTATTTTTGCACGGCGCAAATCAAGATAACGATGAGTCAATCTCACCTCTTCGGAAGCCTCTATATTATCTTCTATTAAAAAAGGTAAATCTTCAGAACGGCTTA
Source organism: uncultured Planctomycetia bacterium (assembly GCA_964455875.1). Lineage (GTDB taxonomy): Bacteria > Omnitrophota > Gorgyraeia > Duberdicusellales > 4484-171 > CAZWON01. Next base: position 4,571 of record CAYVYZ010000049.1, read on the forward strand.
AATATTCTAACTCTTTGGCAAATAACTCAAGATTGCCACTGGGAATCTTTGGGTTTTCTGTTCCCTTGGGCCTTCTGTTAAGCTCACCTTTTATCTTCACTACATCCTCATTACGCAACTGTCTTGCCTTAGCATAAGCTTCGGAATAAGGCTTAGGTGTAAAAACCACCTGTAACTTACCATAACGGTCCCGTAAATCTATAAATATAATTTTTCCGTGATCCCTCCTTGTATCTACCCAACCGCACAAAACCACTTCTTTACCTACGAACTTCTCATCTAACTCTCCCAAAGTATGTGTTCTAAACATCTTTGCCTATCCTTTCTTTTAAAAATGTAAGAAAATTATCAAGCTCTACCTCTTCCTGCGAAGAAGCTTTCATATCCCTAATAATAATCCTCTTTCTTTTTATTTCCTCATCGCCTACAATCGCAACCAAAGGAATATTAAGCTTCTGAGCCAGTTTAAGCTGGGCTTTCAATGACTTATCCCTATAATCAATAACCGAAGAGATTCTGTGTTCTCTCAAACTCCTTAGAATCTTATATGCCTCATTATAAACAGAAGCTGAAGTATAAGCCACTAACACATCTGCAGAGGGCAGTTGGTCAGTTGTTGACAATAAAAGCATCATTCTTTCTAAACCTAATGCAAAACCAACCGCAGGGATATCAATCCCTCCTAATCTTTTTATAAGGTCGTTATAACGGCCTCCTGCACCAATAGCATCTTGTGAACCTAAAGAAGAAGAACTTATTTCAAAAACCATATTGGTATAATAGTCAAGCCCTCTAACCAAGAAAGGGTCGTATAAATAAGAAACTCGCATATCATCCAACAGCTTGAGTAATTTATAAAACGCTTCTTTGCAATCGCCACACAGATGGCCATCTTTTATCTTTAATGAACTTACTATCTTTTTACATCCTGATTTCTTACAGTCAAGCACTCTCAACGGATTATGGTTAATTCTCTTTTTACAGTCATCACAAAGCATAGAAACATAAGAAGATAATTTATTCTTAATAAGCTCTGCCAATCTTAGTTTATCTTTTGAACACCCTAAACTATTAATTCTTAAAACGTACGTCTTTATGCCAACTTCTCTTATAATCCGAGAGGCCAACTCAATAATTTCAGCATCAAGGTAAACATTCTTAGAACCAATCGCCTCTGCGCCAATATGGTTAAACTCCCTCAACCTCCCTTTTTGCGGACGTTCTCCCCTAAACATAGAACCTACATAGTAAAATTTACAAAAGTCTCTCTGTTTATATAAATTCTTTTCTACATAAAAACGCACCACTTGAGCTGTTCCTTCCGGACGTAAAACAATATCCTTGCCTTCTATTTTAAACATCTGTTTTTCTACAACATCGGTAGCTTCTCCCACACCTTTCTTAAAAAGCCCTTCTTCTTCTAAATGGGGTAAAATGAGAGGTTCGTAGCCAAATATTTTGAATATCTTTCTTGCCTTTTGAATTAAGTCCTCGAAATAAAAGGCAGCTGGTGGGTAAAAATCACTGGTTCCCCTAACACTGTGAAAAATATTTTTCATTGTAAAGATGGAAAAAGAAAGACACTTTAGACGAGGCCGCAAAAAACTACTTTATCTCTTTTTTCATCTCTAAGCCGGGCTTAAATACCACGGTGTTACGCTCGGGGACAGGGACAACATCGCCAGTCTTGGGATTTCTGCCAATTCTGCTCTTTCTTTTCTTTACTTTAAATACTCCGAAGTTCCTTATCTCTATCTTCTTGCCCTCTTTTAAAGCACTAAAGATGACGTCAAACACCTGCTGCACAACTTCTTTCACTACAATTTGCTTTATCCCTGTCTTAGCACTGATTTTTAATACAATATCTCTTTTTGTCATACACAATTTTTATACCATTCTAAAAGAAAAGTGTCAAGAGAAACTTTCACAGCCGCAATGAGTTGCAAAAAATAACCTCTTCCGTAGCAACTTCCCAGCCTTCCTGCAAACAATAACGGGACAGCCGCAAAATACGAACTTAACAACCCATTATTAAAGCACAAATAAATAGAATCTTATGATATTCGCTAAAACAACTGTATTTAAAGACAGTATGGTTTATTGGAAGGCAATATAGAAAGGTTAAACCTTAAGAACTACATTATCCTTGCCCACAAGAGAAGCTATCCTCTCAATAAGCTTATCATTTATATTAAGGAAGAAGCTTTCCGCAGTTTTTATCTTCACTCCTTTAATTTTCTCATTATTAAGCACAAAATAAACAGGAATTGAACCCTTATGTTCTAAGAAAATTTCTTTTAAGGCTTTAAGATTAAAACCGCCGTTATGAACAACTATATTTAATTCCTTAGCTTTATTAAAAATATCTTCTATAGGAATAATATCGTTAGCAATAATTTTTGGCACTTTATCTTTAGGCTGTAAAGCCCCTTTTACTAATACCACTTTAGACTCCAGTATATAAAGGGCACTCTGCTCATAAAGACGAGGAAAAACAAAAACCTCCACCGACGATGTCATATCCCCTATCTTTACAATAGCCATCTGTTCATTGTTCCTTCTTGTGGTAGTAATCTTTACCTTTTCTATCACCCCCATAACAAGAACTTCCCTCGTGGTTATCTCTTCATAGAAAGAAGAAATATCTTCCACATTTAGAACTTCCATAAGCCTTGTATAATTCTTAAGAGGGTGGCTGCTTACATACATACCAAGAAGTTTCTTCTCAAAGTCTAAAATCTGATTCATAGGCCATTCTTCAACATCTGGAACTTCCGGGAGCTTCGGCTTAGAGTCAAAAAGGAACAATTGGTTAGAGGTCGCTTTTTTCTTTGAAGTTCTATCCAACACTTTATCAAGCATAATCATCATCTGGGCACGTTTCATCCCAAAACTATCCATTGCCCCTGACTTAATAAGGCTTTCCAGAACTTTTTTATTGACAGTACGGGAATCAACCCTTTCACAAAAATCGAAGAAATCCGAAAATGGCCTTTCTTTTCTCACACGAATAATACTCTCCAATGCAGCCTGCCCTACATTCTTAATTGCCATAAGACCAAAACGAATATTGCCGTCTCCTGTTACAGTAAAGTTGGTAAAACTTTCATTAATGTCCGGCGGTAAAACATCTATACCCATTCTATTTGCCTCGTTAACATACTCAACAACCTTATCGGTATTATTTCGCTCACTGGTAAGAAGGGCAGCCATAAATTCCACGCCAAAATTAGCTTTTAAATAGGCAGTACGGTAAGAAATCATAGCATAGGCTGTGGAATGGCTTTTATTGAAGCCATAGCCTGAAAAGTACTCTATCAAGTCGAAGATAGCGCTTGCTATTTTGGGAGAAACATTATTTTTGCGGCACCCCTCTATAAACATACTTCTTTGCTCCTGCATTATTTCAGGAATCTTCTTGCCAATGGCTTTTCGTAAAAGGTCTGCCTGAGAAAGACTAAAACCTGCAAGTTCTGAAACTATCTGCATAGTCTGCTCCTGGTAGAGAATAATTCCGTAAGTTTCTTTTAAAACCTTTTCCAGCTTAGGATGAATATAGGTAATAGGCTTTTTACCATGTTTACGGGCAATAAAATCTTCTACCATGCCGCTACCCAAAGGACCCGGCCTGTAAAGGGCTAAGACGGCAATTAAATCTTCAAAACGCTCAGGATGAATTTTCTTCAGAATATCCCTCATCCCTCTGCTTTCTAACTGGAATACACCGATTGTCTCTGCATTCTGTAAAAGCCTGAAGGTTTTCTTATCATCTAAAGGAATAGCATTAATATCTATATTCTTATTTTGAGTTCTTTTGATGATTTTTATTGCTTCGTCAATAACTGTTAGAGTTTTTAGACCTAAGAAATCCATTTTCAATAAACCAGTCTTCTCAACAGACTCCATATCAAATCCCGTAACAGTTTCTCCTGCGCTTCCTTTCACCAGAGGTATACGCTCTATTAAGGGTTTATCTGATATAACAACTCCTGCGGCATGTGTAGAGGCATGGCGTGATAAACCTTCAAGCTGCATTGCTACATCAATAAGGCGCTTTATCTTTGGGTCTGAGTCGTATATTCCTTTAAGCTCAGGGCTTATTTGCAAGGCTTCTCTTAAATCAACATGATGCCCTACAGATGAAGGTATCATCTTGGCAATCTTATCAACTTCACCGTAACTAAAACCCATTGCTCTTCCTACATCTCTTACTACTGCCCGCGCCAGCATTGTCCCGAAAGTAATAATCTGGGCAACATTATCCCTGCCATATCTTCTTGCCACATAATCAATTACCTGTGCCCTTTTCTCATAACAGAAGTCGATATCAATATCCGGCATACTAATACGCTCTGGATTAAGAAACCTTTCAAAAATCAAGTTATACCTTAAAGGGTCGATATCAGTTATCCCTAAGATATAGCTTACGATGCTTCCTGCAGCACTGCCTCTTCCCGGACCCACAGGAATATTGTTCTCTTTGGCAAACTTGGTTAAATCCCAGATAATAAGAAAATAACTGGCAAAACCCGTCTTCTTAATAACTCCGAGCTCGTATTCCAATCTGTCATAAACATGCTTGCCTGCCTCTGGATAACGCTTGCTGACATTCTTATAACAAAGCTCTCTTAAGTAATCATCCTCTGACATACCTTCGGGAAGAGGAAATTTAGGAAGAAGCACGCGAGAGAAATCAAAAACAAAATTACATCTGTTGGCAATCTCTAAGGTATTCTTTAAAGCCGTAGGCACTTCTTTAAAAATATCTTGCATCTCAAGAGGGCTACGCAAATAAAACGTATCACTCCCAAACCTAAAACGTTTAGGGTCATCTAAAGTGGTCTGGGTTTGAATAGCTAAGAGAACCTCATGAGCGAAAGCCTCGTTTTTTTCTAAATAGTGAACATCATTGGTAACAACCAAGGGTATACCCAAATCATTTGAAATCTTTATAAGATTGTGATTAACTATCTTTTGCTCCTTTAACCCGTTTTCCATCATCTCCAGATAAAAATTGCCTTTACCAAAAATGTGCAAATAATCGTCAGCATATTTATAGGCTTTATTAATATCGCCCTTTACAATAAGAGAGGGAATCTCTCCCTTAAGGCACGCACTAAGACAAATAAGACCGCTATTGTATTGGGAAAGAAGCTCTTTGTCTATGCGGGGTTTGTAATAAAACCCTTCCAGGTGAGCCAAACTAACAAGCCTAATTAAGTTACGATACCCTTCCTCATTCTTGGCTAAAAGAATAAGATGGTAATTCGACTCCTCAGACTGCTTGTAATCTTTTTTAAACCGGGAATCTGGTGCTGTATACACCTCACAGCCAATGATGGGCTTTATTCCTTTATTCATACATAGACGGTAAAACTTAATTGCTCCATAAAGGTTGCCGTGGTCTGTTATGCTTAAGGCAGGTAGTTTAAACTGGGCTGCCTTATCTACTAACCTTTCTAAGTGGCAAGCCCCGTCTAAAAGGCTGTATTGGGTATGCACATGAAGATGAACAAAATCGGCATGCTTCATTATTAAACTAACCTGTTTATTCCTTCAACCAACAAGGAATATAACAAAACCAAGAAGATAAGCCTCACTAAAAGGTGGCCTAATTTTGTTTAAAGATGAAATAAATGAAAGCATATTATTTTATCACTGCCACCGCACAATATCAACCCCCATGTAGGAGCCATGTAGGAGGTCCGACGTCCTAAAATATGAGGTGAATCTATCAATACTGGCGTACATTTTAAAACCGCCTTTTCAAAATATTCAAAAATATCACTCCAATGCATATTCGTTCACACCCTGTACATTCTTTTCATAGAACCTTAACCATTCTGTAAAAAATTGTAGATACTTATCTCTGCCGCCAAAAATTTCTAACACAAAGTTATTGTTTATCACAGAGGGAAAATTCTTTTTACCAATGAAATCAAGATGGCTTGACCATCTGTATTTCTTCAAAAACTCTAAGGCCTCGTTTAATTTCTCACCGTCTAAACCTTTCTCTCTCCATCCCGCTTGCCACAAATCAAGAGGATTAGCATGTATATAGCAGATCAAGTGCATCAAATATCTATCGTCATCTACGAGAATTGCCTTGAACTTTCCCTGAAAAAGATGCCCCACTCTTTTATGTTTCTCGTTAAAAGCCCTTGCATATCCACCATGCAACTTTTTTATAAAAAGAGAAATACCGCCATCTTTTAACTGTCTACATATAAGATGATGATGGTTAGGCATTAAGGAAAAACACTGAATTTCTACAAGAAGATTCCTATTCCTTGAAAAAGCCTTGTGCCTGTTATGCGTACGATTTGAATACGGACTTAAAGCAGGATTACTATCATTAAACTCATAAAGATTATGAATAAAACGTATCCTATCAGATTTATTTAAAAAGATTTTTCTCTTCTCCACTCCTCTATTCAATATATGGTACAATGCATCGTTAACAAAAATTTTCTTCATACGATAAACGCATAAGAAAACTGTCCGGACTTATCTGATCGTCTAATTTTATCAGATTTTTACAAATATTCTACTATGGCCGATTTTGAATTTAGCCTAAAATAATCAAAGCCAGCATTACCAAATTAACCACAAATTTTAGGACGTCGGACGTCCTACATGAAGCTACCACTTCTCTTGATGAATCTTATCTCTATTGTATCTATCTGCCGGGGGCAACTGCTGAGCAGGGTATCCTACAGGTATTACAGCAAAAGGAACAACATAAGAAGGTATCTCCAACACTTCTCTTACATAATCGACCCGCTCCTCTACAGGATAAACTCCCAACCACACTGCCCCTAACCCTAAATACGCCGCTTCAATAAGAAGGTTTTCTGTAGCAGCAGAGCAATCCTGTACCCAAAATCCTTTATAAATCTCTGCCTTCAAATCTCCACATACTACAATTCCTAAAGGTGCGTCTTTTAACATACTCGCATAAGGGCTTAACTTAGAAAGGCGTTTTAACATCTCTTTATCTTTTACCACAACAAAATGCCACGGCTGCTCATTACCCGCAGAAGGCGCAGCCATTGCTGCTTTAAGAAGTTTTTCTATTGTCTCATCAGAAACTGATCCATCTTTGTATCTACGTATACTTCGCCGTTTAAAAATTGCATCCACTGTTACCTCCTCTTTTGTAGCTACGCTACGTCATATGCCCTTCAAGTGCCATATGCTCGGCTTTGCCTCGCATCACACGATAGTCAATGGTCAATAGTCGATAGTCAATAGTCTATAGTCAA
>CAYVYZ010000050.1:0-4869 GCA_964455875.1 uncultured Planctomycetia bacterium
GGAGATTGATAGGGTTTTTATTTAGTAATAACCTCTGGCTTATATTGATTATCCTGGGAGACAAAAATACTAAAAGCCAAAAAACTCATTATAGCCTCGTATAGAAAAGTATAAAAGGGGGAAAATAATTGCCAAAGAATACCAGCAATAATATTAGAAAGAAAAACGCCAATACTTATTGCCGTATAAAAATATCCAAGGGAGGTAGCCTGGTGTAAAGAAGACATATCAGAAACAAATGCTCGTTGATTACCATCGATAATAGCAAAGATAACACCATAAAGAGAAAACAAACCAACGTTAACCCAAAAAGATTTTATAAAGGTAAACCCCAAACAAACAAAACAGTAAATAACCTGCTACAAGGATTTTTTTCTTACCTATTCTGTCCGCTAATATTCCTATGGGTATAGAAAATCCCGCATAAAATATATTAAAAATGATATACAAAATAAAATGGGCCCTGCTACAAAGAATCTATCTCTAAGCAGCTTCTAGGCACTCAAGATAAAAAACATATAGCTAAAATTGGCAAGCGAGAAGGTAAAAGCAACAAAAATAAATAACCTAAGAGAGCGTGACACTTCTTTATAAGACTTCGCGAAAGAAAACGTCTTAGAGAAAGAGGCTTTTTCTCTTACAAAATAAAGAGGAAACAAAGAAAAAAGCCACACCAGAAGCAATAAGAATAATGGACTTAAATCCTAATTTAAGAGACCAAACCAACCACAACACTACTACTGAACCTAAAATTGCCCCTAACGTATCTAAACTTCTATGAACACCAAACCCTCTGCCACGTTTCTTGGGCAAAGAAGCTGCAATTAATGCATCTCGAGGGGCAGTACGTAATCCCTTACCAACTCTTTCTAAGCTACTAAAGACCAATACTTGGGGCCAGCTTTTAGAAAGAGACAATAATAGTTTAAATACCGCTGAAATAAAATATCCTCCCACTATAAAAACCTTACGTTTACCAACTCTATCAGACAAGTACCCACTGATAACTTTTAGTATGCTGGCTATACCGTCACGAAGAGCACCCACCAAACCTACAATAAATCCACCGGCTCCCAACGAGTTAATGAAAAGAGGCAGAATAGGGGCAATTATCTCACTACTTAAATCATTCAAGAAGCTAACACAGCCCAACAGCCATACATTAATGCCAAATTGTTTTTTCTCTCAGACATAAATATATAGAAAATTAATTTCTTCTACAGAAAATACTTTCTAAAGACAACAAACATTTTCTTAGAAGAATACGAATCCATAAGTTCTTTGGAATATTATTTAATCTTTTTCTTTCTGTATCCTTTCTTCGTCTTCTTGGTGGGAATCTTAGGCTTTTTCTTCATAGGTTTTCCGCAACACCATATAGTAGTATAAGATATTCCGCTTGCGGTAATAATCACTTCACGACCACACGGCACACAAACAAGTCTTGTTCCCTGTTTCAACTTCGCCACTATACCCCTCCCCTTTTTCCTCCTTGCTCTTCATAAATACTAAGCACAAAGAGTAAATCTGAGAGGCGATTCATATAAATGGCAATACTGTTGTTTAAAAGTAGATCTTTTTTCTTTAAAGTGACTAATCTTCTTTCTGCTCTTCTTGTTATAGTGCGCGCAACATTCAATAGAGACGATGTTGTTTTTTTGCCGAATATAACAAATTTCTCTGGTAAATTATTACCAAGCTCTTCAATAATATCATCCAGATAACCAACATGCATTTTACCAACACGTTCTTTCAGTAACGCAATCTTATCTTTTTCTGTGACAAGCTCTGTACTCATTAAAATAAGGTCTTTCTGAATACGCTCAATTATTTTTTTTATTTTTTTATGCTTTATAACGCTCCTTGCTAAGCCCAAAAAAGCACTTAACTCATCTAAAGTGCCACAGACTTCACAACGTATGTCATCTTTTAAAACTCTACCCCTGCAGTAAAGGTCGGTAAACCCACTATCTCCTCTATGTTTTCTTTTCAAGACAACCTCCCCTCAGATCCAAATGCCATTTATCTCTACCCCACAATAAGGACATTTACCATTTTCAATATTATTTTCAAGTACAGAAAAATATAACCTTCTAACCAAAAGCTTCTTGCATTCAGGACAATAGGTATTAGTTTCTTCCCCAACATTACCGAGATAAATATATTTAAGACCACACGTCTCGCCAATTTCTTTTGCTTTATAAAGAGTACTTATGGGGGTTGGACTGTGATTTACAAACTCATAATCGGGGTGAAAACGAGATATATGCCAAGGAATACCTCTATCAACGCCTGCAATAAAGTTAGCAATGTCTTTTAGCTCACCAGCTGAATCATTCTCTCCTGGTATAATCAACGTAGTAACCTCAATCCAGATGCCTAATTCTTTCATATATTTAATGGTATCCAACACAGGCTTAAGATGGGCTTTACAATTTTTTGCATAGAAACCGTCGCGGAAACTTTTTAAATCGACATTAGCAGCGTCCAAATAAGGCGAAATCAAATCCAAAGCTTCTTTACTCATATAGCCATTGGTCACAAAATTGTTATAGAGCCCCGCTTTTTTAGCTAACTTTGCTGTATCAAATGCGTATTCAAAAAAAATTGTTGGCTCGGTATAAGTATAAGAAATGCTTTTGCAATTATCTCCCTTAGCTTCTTTTACAATAATTTCAGGCATTAACTCTTTATTCTTAAATAAAGAATAATCCTTTTTTGTACTTTGGGAAATCTGCCAGTTCTGGCAGAATCCACATTTAAAATTGCATCCTACCGTTGCAATAGAATAAGAAGTTGAACCAGGAAAGAAATGATAAAGTGGCTTCTTCTCGATAGGGTCAATGTGAGAAGCTATTGCATCTCCATAAACAAAGGTATAAAGTACTCCTTCTATATTTTGTCTTACTCCACACATTCCAAAGCTACCGTTTTTTATCCTGCAGTTGTGGGCACACAGGTAACATTCTACTATGTTATCGTCTAACTTATTATAAAGTAATGCCTCTTTTTGCATGCGGTTATTGAAATTTTTAAACTATAATAAGTAAACTACTCTCCTTTATTTTTAAAATCTTTCATATTAAATTCTTCCTCCCGCATACTCCCTCTATTCGAATAAGCCTTGATAATAATTTTTTCTACCTTATCAAGCTCATCCACAGAGACGGTAAACTTTTTCCTATCCCCTACCTGAAAGTAAAACCGGTAGAGAAGAGGTTCTCTGTCATCTATGAAAATTTCAACCTTACGGATATAGTGACGACGGGGATTAGCAACGGGATGGGCAATATCAATGGTCAGTTTGTTATTTTTAAAGTCTGGCTCAATGTTAATAGCAGTAGGCCGGTGAGCATAGGTAGGAAAACAAAAAACAAGAGACAATAAAATAAACACTATTCTTTTGTGCACAATCATCCCTCCTTTTTTGTATTGTTTTGTTCTAATACTTAAGCTTATAATATTCCATTTTATCTTACTACTATTTTATTAATAAATAAAGCTGTACTTAAGAAAATTATTTTCCTGTGAATCCAGGGAGCAGAAAGAAGAATTGGCTCTATTCAATAAAATATTAACTCTAAGTTTCTAGTGCTTCTTCAAGTAATCTCCACTTTTATCTGATGACTAAAAGGGCGCCCTACATAGTTTTATTTTTTTTATTTTCAGGAAGCGGGCGTTAATCGCCACAATTACTGTGCTTAAAGACATAAGTACTGCACCTGCTGCCGGACTTAAAAGAATACTCCATTTATAAAGCGCGCCTGCTGCTAAAGGTATGGCAAAACTGTTATAACCGGTAGCCCAAGCTAAATTCTGAACCATCTTTCTATAGGTAGCGCGCGCAAGACCAATAATCGCTACTACATCCAGCGGATTACTCTTTACTAAAACCACGTCGGCACTCTCAACAGCAACATCAGTTCCCGCCCCTATAGCAATCCCTACATCTGAAGCTGCCAACGCGGGAGCATCATTCACTCCATCACCAGTCATTGCTACAACCAACCCTCGCTCCTTAACCTCTTTTACTTTTAACGATTTTTCTTGAGGAAGAACTTCTGCAAAATACTCATCCAACCCAATTTGATCTGCTACCCATTTAGCAACATGCCTGTTATCACCCGTAAGCATCATACATTTTATACCCATTTGTTTCAACTGAAGGATAGCCTGTTTTGATTCTGGCCGGATAATATCAGCTAAAGCAATAGCACCAGCAAGCTCTCCATCAATCAGAATAAAAATAATGGTTTTCCCTTGTGAAGAAAGTTTATCTATCCGCTCATCACTAAAATATATGTTTTGCTCTCTTAAGTACCCAGGACTTACTACTTTCACCTCTCTAGCCTCAACTTTCCCTTGAGCACCTTTTCCCGGTATTGCCAAAAAATCATCTACAGGAAGAATATCATTTACAGAGGAGACAATACCTTTAGCAATAGGGTGTTCTGAACGAGCTTCAACAGAAGCGGCATATTTTAGAAGCTCATCTTCAGTAATACCAGATGATAATACTATCGTATCCGTAACTCCGAATTTCCCCTGGGTTAAAGTTCCTGTTTTATCAAATATAATTGCACTGATATTCCTTGCCCTTTCAAATGCAGCGCGGTTTCTTATAAGAAGACCGTTCTTTGCCGCCAGAGCCGTTGACACTGCAACAACTAATGGCACAGCCAGCCCTAAAGCATGAGGGCAGGTAATAACCATAACAGTAACGGTTCTCTCTAAAGAAAAGGCAAAATCTTTCTGCATTAAAGCATACCAGATAAAAAGAGTTATTGCCCCCGCCCCTAAAGCAATTATAGTAAGCCAGAGGGCTGCACGGTTAGCTAAATCCTGGGTTTTAGATTTTGACTCTTGAGC
>CAYVYZ010000050.1:4969-11374 GCA_964455875.1 uncultured Planctomycetia bacterium
TTCATCTCTATCCAGTGGCCTAAAAGCATAATGTCAATTAAGGTAGCTAACTCCCAGAAAAATATCTTGCCAGGAAGGCCAAAAACTACTGCAGTGCTGTAAGAATATGCAGTAGCAATTGCTACTGCAATCAAAGTCATCATCCCAGGACGCCTTTTCTTTAACTCATCATAGATACCTTTAAGAAAAGGCTCACCCCCCCAGAAGAATACAACTGATGATAAAACAAAAAGAAGATACATATCACCGCTAAATCTTATCATCTGCCCTATTCCGAGAAACTTCTGAATCATAGGAGAAAGAGCAAGTATAGGAATAGTTAAAACAATTGATACCCAAAATCTTCTTCTAAAATCCGCTACCATATGGGCATGATGAGGATGATGCATATTTGGTACACTCTTACTGTGATGACCATGCATATTATCATGACGCATATTACCACCAGGTTCTTTATTCATAGACAAAAACTTATCTTTACAGTGCCTGCTACAGAAATAAAAAGTTTTACCCTGCTTCTTTGCTCTTACTGCCTTATCCTCATCCACTTCCATTCCACACATAGGATCTTTCTGCATGAGCTTCTCCTAAAATTATTTACTCTAACATACGCTGCAAATCTTCCTCTACACTGGATATTGGCATAATGTTAAACTTCTCAACCAGCACATTCAAAACATTCTTAGACACAAATGCTGGTAAAGTTGGTCCTAACCTTATACCTTTTATCCCTAAATAAAGCAGCCCAAGAAGAACACATACTGCTTTCTGCTCATACCAAGCAATATTGTAAAATATAGGTAACTTATTTATATCATCAAGGCCAAGAACTTCTTTTAAATGAAGTGCTAATACAGCAACAGAGTAAGAATCATTGCATTGGCCAGCGTCAAGAATGCGTGGTAAGCCATCAATATCACCCAAATCAAGCATATTATACCTATACTTAGCACATCCTGATGTAAGAATCACTACCTCCTTGGGCAATTTTTTAGCAAACTCTGTGTAGTATTCTCTCTCTTTATGCCTCCCATCACATCCACTCATTACCACAAATTTTTTAATCTTGCCCTGCTTCACCAATTCTAAAATCTTATCTGTGTTAGCCAGTAAAGTATTGCGCCCAAATCCGATAGTAATTCTCTTTCCCTCTTTAGGAGGAAGCGAACCAATTTCTTGAGCTTTTTTTATTACAGGAGAAAAATCCTTAGCTTTGCCATCAACTCTGTTAGGAATATGCACAACGCCTTCCCATGCAACAAGACCCGTGGTAAAAATCCTGTCCTTGTAAGAATCGCGCGGTTTCTGAATACAGTTTGTTGTCATAACAATCGCTCCGCCGAATTCTTCAAACTCTTTCTGTTGGTTATACCAGCTTCTCCCATAGTTTCCTTTTAAATGCCTATACTTCTTAAGGCCCGGATAAGCATTGGCAGGAAGCATCTCTCCATGAGTATAAACGTTTATACCTTTACCATCTGTCTGCTTTAAAATTTCCTCCAAATCAAGTAAATCATGACCACTTACCAATATCGCTGGTCCTTCAACAAGCCCGGTATAAACCTGTGTAGGCTCAGGATGACCGTAGGTTCCGGTATTTGCTTTATCTAAAAGAGCCATAGCATCTACAGCAAACTTGCCACATTCAAGAACAAGGGTAGTCAGTTCATCTGCTGAGATATCATCTCTCAAAATCGCAACTAAAGCACGCTCAATGAAACCAAGGATCTCCTCGCTGGTATGTTTAAGTATGTAAGCATGATCAAGATAAGCAGCAATTCCTTTTAACCCAAAAAGAACGAGTGACTTCAAAGAACGTATATCTTCATTCTTTTCACTCAAAAACCCAACTTCTTCTGCTTTTTTAATAAATACACCTACTCCCTCACCACGCCACGTAGCTGCGTCAGGAATAATTCCTTCCGCCTCTTCTGCAGTAGCTAACACTTTATTCTTAATTTGCTCTCGCAACCTAAGCGCTTTCTCTATCAAACCAACCATTCGCTCTTTATCAAAATTAACATTGGTTATTGTAGAAAACAAGCCCTCTGCTACAAACAAATCAACCTCGTTATCCCACACACCTTTCTTCCTTCCTTCAGTTGCCCAGAAAGATATTCCCTTAAGTAAATAAATCAACAAATCCTGCAATTTAGCTACATCCTCTTCTTTCCCACACACACCCTTTACCGTACATCCTTTATTTCCCGCAGCCTCCTGACACTGATAACAAAACATACTCATCTTCTCCTCCTTAATTTAATCTTTCCTATAAGTAACTCTACCCTTAACAATTCCCCTTGTGTTTCTTTCAAAAGGAAATATAGTTGAGTATAAGTTAAGCCATCGCTTTCTTTCAGTTACACCTTTTAAATTATCAAAACTGCGGCTCTCCTTTTTTTAAATCTACCGCCTCCACTGCTTTCTAATATGGTTATCTTCTCCACTTAAATGATACTATTTAAGTATCATTTTGTCAAGAAATACTCTCCCCAAGAGTTTTTCTTAAAGATGCTAAAACCGGCGTGTGGAGAAATACCGAAAAGACGAAAGAGTTGCTTTAGCCCCTTCGCCGCAGGCAATAATAATTTGTTTTTGGGGAACATCGGTTACATCTCCTGCGGCAAACACCCCCTCAATATTAGTCCTATTGTAACAATCAACTATAATCTCTCTTTCTTGATTACAAGAAAGGATGTCAGCGAACTCTGTATTAGGGATTAATCCGACCTCTACAAAGACACCTTCTGCTTTTATGTTATAAATTTCTCCTTCCTTCTCTATCTCTGCCCCCTCAACAAATCTTTCTCCATAAATTCTCTTCACACTTGACTTGTTCCATATTTTAATGTTAGGACTACTCTGCAATTTTTCTATCACTACACCATCCCCTGTAAGACTATCTGCATATCAGTATTGACTTTAACTAAGATATCTTCTTTTGAGATACCTAATGCTTTATCAGGTATATTTACTTTTATTCCAAAAGCATCCATATACTCCTGAAATTTTAACGCTAATTCCGGTCCGGTATAAACTGGTAACCTGTATAATTCTCAATATCACCACTTAATACTGCCTGCCCCCCAATATCAAGAGTAACAACACAAAAATCAAGCTTTTTCCTCGCCGCATATACTGCTGCTGTTATTCTTGCTGGACCAGCCAAGAATAAGGAGCTCATAGATTCTATTCAAGATTTTTTCCCAGAAGCGAATCTATACGTGCCTTGTCAAATCCCACAACTACCTCATTATCAATAACAATCACTGGAACCCCCCTATCTGACCCGATACCTTTATCATTTCCTCAGCGGCAGCGCGGTTAGAAGAAACATCCATGTCTTCATAGCTCACTCCTCTGGAAGAAAGATATTCCTTAACCATCTTGCAGTAAGGACATGTGGGAGTAGAGTATACTTTAACTGTCATAATTACTCCTCCTTGTTTTCCTCTCTAAGCAAGAAAAGTTGAGCGAGATGCTTCTTCTCTTCCCTAATCACTTTGTCCAAGATAGATTGCTTCTCAGAAAGAACGTAATCACGTAAAGTGGTGTAGGTAAGGATGGAATCTTTCTCTATACCAATGGCAAAATCTATTGCTTCCATATCTGAGGCAAAAAGTTCTTCTGTCTTTTTTTCAATCAATTCCTGAGTAATAATATACTGTGAAGATATTGCCCGCAAGTATGACTCGTACTCACCAGGATTGAATTCATAAACAATATAATCACCTACTTTCTCCAACATCTCTTGAAATATTTGACGGTGAAGATCCTCCTGCTCCTTTAAATACTTCCATAGTTTTTTTAACTTATCATTTGTAGATTTTGCCTCAAGAGCAGCATAGAGATTCTCACCGCGCTCCTCAACTTTTACAGCAATCCGCAGTATTTCCTGAGGACTGAAAATATTAGTCATCCATCCTCCTTTTTCTTATAGCAACTTCACTCTACATCATTCCACAGGTGTTACTACATCTTGAAGAATTGACTCTAAATCTTCCTCGTGTTTAATTTCGTCCTCAAGTATCTCAAGGGCTATCTTATAAGTAATCGGGTCTTTATTCTCAGTAAATTCCATAATCTTCTTATATGTAGCGATTGCGCACTGCTCCCCCTTAATATTCTGCTCCAAAAGCTTTTTAACATTTGGGTCAGTGGGTGCATCGTATCCACAGTTTGTCTGTTTCAACCACTCTTCAGGGCTTAATAAAGGGGTTCCTCCTAAAGTAATAATTCTTTCTGTAAGCATCTGGGCATGTTTGAACTCCTCCTGAGCATGCTCTTCTAATTCTGAAGCAACAACACCACGCATTCTTCCAATAGCAATTTTTGCTCCCACCCAGTACTGATAATAAGCCAACCACTCATCAGCATAGGCTTTGTTTAACAACTCAATAAGTTTCTTTACATCCACACCAACAATTTCTTTTCCCTTTGTCCCCATAAAATACCTCCTTTAAAACAAACTACCCCTATACTAGAATTATTTATTTTATCTATTTCCAAACGTTAAACGGCAGGTAACCCATCCTCTTTTTGAACTTGTGGCTTCCTCTTTTCGAAAACACGAGTCATTCTCTCATACCCCCCATTTCTTGTCAAACCTTTTCAAAGCTATCCTTACCCACTCCACACTCCGGGCACACCCAATCCTCAGGTAAATCACTGAAAGCCACATTGTTATTTTCCTGAGGGTCGTAAATATACCCACAAACTGTACAACGATACTTATCCATCTTTTGCCTCCTTTATTACTCCTCTTATTTCATTCTTTATATCCTCAAGCTCCTTACTATGGGGAACATATTGGATTTTAAGACCTTTCACAGGAACTTTAAATCCACTCTCTTCTAACACTTGCTCTATCTTTACAATACTTTGACCTCCCCATCCATAAGAACCAAAAGCAATTCCTATGCGTTTTCTGGGAGAGAGTCCTTTTAAATAGGTCAAGAAGGAAGCAACCGAAGGCAAAATCTCGTTGTTTAAAGTAGGAGAGCCCACACATATGTACCTTGCAGAAAGTATCTGAGTCATAATATCAGAAATATGCATTTTCTGTAAACTTTTAACCAAATAAGGAATGTCTTCTTGAGAAAATACCTCAGAAATAGCATAGGCAATTTTCTCTGTGGAGCCCCACATTGTATCATAAACAATCACTGCTTTTTCCTCAACAACATTGTCTGCCCACTTCTTATAGAGTTCGACAATATCAGATATGTGAGTACGCCAGATTATTCCATGGCTGGGAGCAATCATCTTTACATCAAGAGGGCTAACTTCTGAAAGAAGTTTTTTCACTTGGCCCCCAAAGGGAAAAACAATATTAGCGTAATATTTTGCCGCTTCCTCTTTTAAAATCCCCCACTCCATCTCATCATCAAAACGAGCAAAACTTGCAATATGCTGACCAAAAGCATCATTGGAAAGAAGAAGTTTCTCCTCTGGTATATAAGTTACCATGGAATCCGGCCAATGGACCATAGGGACAAGCACAAACTTAAGCGTCCTCTTACCTATATTAATGGCATCGCCGGTTTTGACTATTTTAAAGTTCCAGTTGTTTAAGAAATGTTTTTTAAGACCTTTTTCTCCGTTAGGCGAAGCAACTACAACGGCATTCTTTGCTACTCTAAGTATTTCTGGCAACGAACCTGAATGGTCCATTTCTGTATGGTTAGAAACAATATAATCGATACGGGAAGGGTCAACCACTTCTTTTATACGGGAAAGCATCTCCTCGTATAAATAATGCTTCACCGTATCCACAAGTACAATCTTCTCATCTATAATAAGGTAGGCATTATAGGTTGAGCCACGCTGGGTAAGGTATCCGTGAAAACTCCTTAAGTTCCAGTCAATACCACCAACCCAGTATATATCAGAAGTTAATTTAACCACGCGCATACTCTGCGCTCCTTTTTCAACATCCTATCATCTCAATAAATCCTTCAAGGTTATCTTTGCCAACTTAGCAGATACTTCCTTCTCAAGAGCCTTGAGCTTTTCCCTTAAAGGGCACTTTTTAATCTTTCCACAGAGATGCCCTCTTATAAAACAATCAACAAATTCTATATCTTGCTGAAAAATGAGGATAATATCTCTTACGGATACATCTTTAGCCCGGCCACAGAACATAAACCCGCCGCCCTTTCCCTTCTGAACAGAAATAATATTTTTCTTTCTTAAATTCTGGCATATCCTGCGAGCAAAAGCATAAGGTATATTTACCTTACGGGCAATTTCACGCACAGAAAGCAAACGGCACCTTCGCTGAGCCATATGGATTAGAATTCTTAGAGCATACCCCGTATCTTTGGTTATCAATTGCATTGGTCCACCTCAAAAACACCTTCTTAAATGATACTCTCATAGTGTCATTTGTCAAGAACTATTTAA
>CAYVYZ010000051.1:0-10900 GCA_964455875.1 uncultured Planctomycetia bacterium
AAGTCACCAGGTCACAACGTCACCCGTAAATAGTCAATAGTCAACGCGGTTCTCGTTACGCGTTACTCGTTACTATCCCTACACCCTCCACCCTACCCCCTACACCCTAATCTAATCGCTATACGCTATTTAATTTAACCATTGACCGTTAGACTTTTATTATTTTAGCACATTCTTTATTTTTTTCTCTAAATTTATTAATTCTTTCTTAAGACTCTCACCTCCTGAATATCCCCCCAACTTACCATCTGATTTTATAACCCGGTGACAAGGAATAAGCAAAGGATAAGGGTTTTTTCTTAAGGTATTGGCTACAGCCCGATATGCTTTGGGATTACCTATTCTTCTTGCCACCCATTTATAACTGCGCACTTCTCCAAGAGGTATCTTCAACACTTCCTTTAATACTTTCTTCTCAAAATCAGTCATAAATCCTCCTATTTCTTAACAATACTTTTCTTTCGCAAGAAAGAATGATACTTGTGGGCAAAACGGTGAGCCTCATCTCTTATGCGCTGAATAAGCTTTAAAGCAGGGCTATTTTTTGGTATAACCAAAGGTTTTTTTGCGAATGGCAGCCAAAGCTCTTCATTTCTCTTTGCAATCCCCACCAAAGTAATATCTAAACCTAACTCCTTCAATACCCTAAAAGCAGCATTAACCTGACCTATACCCCCATCAATAATAACAAGCTGTGGCAAAGAAAGCTTTTCTTTCTTAAGGCGGCTGTACCTTCTTCTTATCACTTCTCTTATCATTCCATAGTCATCAATCTGTGGCACTTCCTTTATACGAAAACGTCTATAACCTGACTTATCAGGGTAACCATCTTTAAACACTACAACTGAGCCTGTGGCATTCGTTCCTCTTAAATTAGAAATATCAACTGCTTCAATGTTTAGAGGAACAGTCTTTAACCCCAATATATCTTTGAGGGCAAGAATCTCATGTAGTTCTTTTTTGCCCGAATAAAGACTGTGTAGAGCCACAAGTTTGTCTCTAAGGCGCGCTGCTTCCTCAAACTGCCTGTTTCTGGATGCCTTCTGCATTCTCCTTTCCAGCTTATTGATAAGCGACTGCCTCTCTCCTTTTAATATCTTGCAGATATTATCAATTATGTCTTTGTATTTGGCTATAGATATTTTTTTTGCGCAAGGGGCAGGACATAACTTAAGATGATAATAAAGACAGGGGCTCTTAGGAAGAACACGGCAGGAGCGATAAGGAAATATTTTCCGGATTAACTTCAAAGCCTCTTTTATTAATCTTACATTAGGATAAGGACCAAAGAGAAGAAACGCACTTTTTTCTTTGGGCCGAGTTGGAAAAATTCTTGGAAAATCCTCATCTGTTACAGCAATATAGGGATAACTTTTATCGTCTCTTAAGGCAATGTTATATTTTGGTTTGTATTTCTTTATTAAGAAAGCCTCCATGATAAGAGCTTGGGCCTCAGTATCACATACAATAAAATCTATGTCTCTTATTTTATCAACGAGAATTTCTGTCTTAACGGTAGGTGAGCTTTGCGTAAAATAACTCTTGACTCTACTCTTTAAAGATACCGCCTTGCCTATATAGAGAATCTTATTATCTTCTGACTTCATAATATAAACTCCACAAGCCTCAGGCAACGATTCTATTTTCTCCCTAACTTTCTTATCCATACTTTTATAAAATCCGACTGTCTTAACCTTATAATATCTGCAATAACAAAAAGAAGAATAACATCAATTACGCCTGCCAATAAAAGTTCAACAATAACATTAAAATTTAAGAAAAATATTAACCGGCTTACAACACCCAAAATTACCCCCACCAAAATCAGCTTAAATAAATCTACATAAAAAACATAATCCTCAAAAAAACCAATTCTTCTTCTCAGTATACCCAGAAGAAGAAAGAAATTAAGTGCTGCGGCTATACTGCTTGCTAGAGCAATGCCTCCAACTTTAAGAGGAAACATAAATACAGCACTTAAAACAGCGTTAACGAGAAGAGATAATGTGGATACTTTAGCAGGGGTAAGCGTGTCTTTCAATGAATAAAAAACATTGACAAGTAGCTTTATACCACAGAAGAAAAAAAGGCCAAATGAGTAGAAAAAGAGTGTATTAGCTGTAATTCTAAGGGAATAAGTGCTAAACTCTCCTCTTAGAAACAGAGCCTTTATAATTTCCTTAGGTATAAACATAATAACAATACTTATAGGGATAATAAAGAACATTAAGTTGCGGAAGGAGAAAATAAAAAGCTTTTTAAAGTCATCTCTTCTACCTTCCCTGTGAAACTGAGAGAAATCAACAATTGCCACTCTTGATATAGAAAGGGCAATCAAGGCCAGAGGAAACTGTACAATCCTATTAGCATAATAAATTGCTGCTAATGCGCCACTACCAACAATAAAACTTAACGAAGAGAAGATTGTGTCGACAAGAACATTCAGCTGATATACTACCGAAGACCACATTCTTGGCAGAGATGATTTAAACATCAATTTTATTTCCCTATCTTTAAATGCATCTTGCGGTGTAAATTTTATCCTAATTTTTTCACGGTTTAAAAGAAGGTAGTAAGATACAACCTGTAATAACCCTGCTGTTACCACAGAAACAACAAGGACAAAATTATTAAAAATACCTCTTAAGAAAAGAATCCCTATAATAAAAGAAATGTTAAGCAAAGAAGGAACAAAAGAGGCGGGAGTAAACTTTCTAAGGGCATAAAGCATCGATTTTAAGTTTGCCGCTATCCCCATAAAAAGAATATAGAAGAAAGTAATGCGTAGAAATGACACAGCAAGATTAAATTTATAAGAGTCAGACACAAACCCCGGAGCTACAAGCATTACAATGTAACGACTAAAAAATATCCCTCCTAAAGTAACCACAGTAAGCACAAAAAGAAATATAGAGATAAGATTGTTGCCAAGTTCCTCTATTCTCTTCTTATTCTTGGTATGAGCTGATAGGTAAGGAGTAGCTATAGAATCAGAAAATCCTTCCCCTAGGAAAGCTCTTAAAAGGTTAGGTATCCTAAAAGAAACAATAAATACCTCAAGAAGGGAACTCGTCCCAAAATATTTAGCAATTAAAACATCTCTTATCAAGCCTAAAACACGTGAGAATAAAGTACCCAGCCCCAAGATTGTTGTGTTTTTAGCAATTTTCTTAAACATTGTCCAGAAATAAACAACTGTTTTTACCTACGCTACCATGAAAAACCCCTTGACATAACGACGGTATTCTGATATAAAATCTATTCCAAAAAAGGAGACCTATAATGCCACAGAGGAAATCAGCAAAAAAAGAACTTAAAAAAGCTCTTAAAAGAAGAAAAAGAAATCTTGCTGTAAAATCCCAAATCAAGAAAATAGTAAAGAAATTTAAACAGGCACTTAAGGAGAATAATAGCGACCTTATTGCCGAAAATCTACGCCTTGTCTACAAAACTCTTGATAAGGCAGCAAGAAAAAGAATCATTCACCCAAACAAAGCTGCACGAAAAAAGAGCAAACTCGCAAAACTAACAGTTAAATCAACGTAAAATAAGCTTTGTTATTAGAAGCTCAAGCGCAGTTTTACTATCTATTCTTTTTTCCTTTAACAAGCGCTCAGTCTCGCCTATAAGCTCAAAACATCTTCTCTTCTCTAAGGTATTATTAACGTAAGAGAAGCTTCTTGTGATTGCCCCCATAATTTGCATTCCTACGATATCTCTGTTCTTATCCGTATTACTAAAAATATTTTCAAGAATATATAAGGAATCTTCCAAGCTATTTTTTCTTATTGAGGAGGTAAGTTTCCTTATGGAAATACCAGGTGTAAATGAACTTATCCTTAATACTGTTGACCTTCTTACGAAATAACGGAAAAATTTGTCATTTACAAACAATCTATCTTCTCTTAGGGCTGAAGTGTCTTTTTCTATATCAAAAATAAGGTAATTGTATCTTACTATTTCTTTTATCCGCTTCATAAATAACTCTTTAATATCCTTCTTTAATTCATGTGCATTTTTAAAAACTATCATTCTTTTACCCACCATAGGGACACTAAAAACAATACTCATCAACTTGTTTAAATCAACTTCTTTACTGTAGTAGATATGGATATTAAAGGGAGAGATATCCTTGGTAAGAAGCTTCTCTTTAATGTTGTCTATCGCTCTTTTACGGCCACTAAAATCTAAGCCAACTACAAAAAAAATGCTCTCTTTGAACATCTACCACTTTTCCACCACTGCCTCAACAATCCTGCGTGCGGTATCTTCTATCAAATCTGTCCAGGCCTCTGATTCACTTTTAGCGTTTACTCCAGAAAGAAAATAAGTTGTTTCCCCAATAATATCTTTTTCTTTTAATAAATTACCATCTTTGTCGCGCAAAATAAAATGAATAACCAGACGCAACCTCTGCTCTGAAACCCTATCATCATTACTGTAACGCAATGGTTCCTTTGTATAGTTTAATATCTGGCATTCCAGATTGAGGCTATCTTGGGAAGTAGAAGCAACTTTTAGACTACTCTCTATGCTAAATTTGTTTATTAAGGAATTTGTTAACCTTTTCTCTAAAAGAATAGGGTAAGAAACGTAAGAAGAATAGGCGCGAGTCTCTTCTGTAATATTAACTTTATTAACAACAGGACTGATATAGATACTCTTTTCATTATACACAAAACCGCGCGTGGTATAACCACAACCCACAAGCAACAGACAAAAAATAAAAAAACCCTTCATTCTACCACTCCTTTTAAAGATTCTATCCTCTCCTTAGCTAACTCTGCAAAGGAAGTATCAGGATACTTATCCATAACTATTCTATAGTATATCACTGCACTCTTAAATCGATTCTGCTTCTCATAAAAAGAGGCAATATCAAAATTCTTCTTAGCCTCCTTCTCTCTTAAATTAGCCAACTCTTCTGATGCTTTGAGCGCTGAAGAGTCAGAATCACCTCTTTCTGTTAATAGCTGCTTTAAATCTCGCTCTGCGTCCTCTGCTTCCGTAAGGTCGTAATCTGTCTCAGTTAAGATTTTTGACTTTATAAAAGCAAGTTTATATCTTGCCTTTTTTGCCAGTTCATTTTCAGGATAATTATCAATCAATTTATGCAAAACTTCTTTGGCCTCATCTAAACGATTGCGTTTCTCAAAGAAATCCGCTAACTCATACAGGGCTTTAGGAGCATATTCAGAATTAGGGGAGGTATCCACAATTTTCCTAAATATCTCTACTGAAGGATGGTCACTTAATAAAACCAAAGGCACCCCTAAAATACGCTTCTCCTTCCACTCCAAAAAAGACTTACCTATATTAAACTGGGCACGGACCGCCTCTTGAATATGTTTACTGTTGGGATATATCTCAATCAACTTATTATACTCTAAATAAGCCCGGTAAGGATTCTTAAGAGCTTCGAAACACTTACCAATATAATACTGTGCCTCTGCTGCCTCATAAGCATCGGGAAACTGCCTTACTATCTTTCGAAATTCTCCCAAGGCCTTTTTGTATTTATGATTACTAAAATCTTCTAAAGCATCCTTTAACTGCAAATCAGGTGTCCTAATAGAGTTGGAACTTCTCCATTGTCCTGTTTTAGGTGACCATATCCAGAAAGCATATATATTAGGTATAATTATTAGTAAGGTAAAAAATACCGCAAAACTTAATATTTTCCTCATAGAAAACAACTATACCAAATGCCTTCTTTTTTGTCAAACGCTTAAATCACTCCTAAGTTTATATCTGCGAAACAATACTACTCCCAGAAGTAACAGTGTATAGTAAAGAAAAACACTTCCTCCTTTCATAGAGAAAGCAAAATATGCAAACTTTATCTTACTCATTAAAGAAGTAAGCCTTAAGAATACAAAAATAGAAAATGATACCACCTCTGCTACGTAAGTTGCCAAAAAAGGAATAAAATATAACCCTACAAATATGAAAATTAAGGTAAGAATGAGTGTAAAAAACGGTATAAGAACAATGTTGGTGACTACGCCGAGAAGATAAACTCTTCCAAAATGCAGAGAGACCAAAGGAAAAATAGCGACGAATACAAAAATGGTAGAGAAAAAGATACCCTTTATATAATTAATTAAAAAACTTCTACTGTTTAAGGATACGCCAAAAATATTAAAACCCGCAATTATGCCAAACACAGAAAGGAACGAAAGCTGAAAACCCACATCAAGAGCCCACAGAGGATCTAACAATAAGCACACAATTCCTGCTATGCTCAAAGAGTCAAAAACACTTATCTTTCTTTTTAAGAAAAAACCTGCCCCTAAAAAAGAAAACATAATAGATGCCCTTACAATTGAAGGACGTATCCCTGCACAAAGAGTAAAAATAAACATAAATATTATAGCAATTATCAATCTTGCCCTAAACCTTATGCGGAAAATTTTTAAGGTAAAAAACAGTGCCCCAGAAATCAATCCGACATGCAAACCACTTATAGCAAAAAGATGTGCTACCCCTGCCTTCTTTAGAAGAAGGCCCATCTGCTTTCCTGCAAGCTCCCGTCTGCCTAAGAACACAGAAGAAGAAAATTTATACGCTTCGGGAGACAAATACTTCTTGAAATAAGAAACAAGGACGTATGTGACTTTCCTTATAAAATTATCTATCCAACTGGATGGCAACTCTTTTATATAACACTCTTTTTTAAGCCAAAGAGTATAAAAACTGTTTTGTTTAAAGTACTTAACACTCAGTTTTCCTTTAACGAGATACAATCTACGGTAATCTAACTTCCTGTGGGAAAAACTATTGACTTTAACTTTAAAATAAGCGGGAAAATCTCCTATACGTTCTACGTGAGCATAAAAAGTGCGTTTTAAATAGCCCTCCTTAGGCATAGAGATTACTTTTATAAGAAAAAAATTATCTTTTCCTACAAAATCCTGGGGTCTCTTTAAAGAGTAAGGAGTTACCCACAGCATCCCCAGAAGAACAAAAAAGACTGTAAGGGAAACAACAAATAAGTAAGGGCGACGGTACAACCGAGAGGAAAAAGAAAGAAAAAGAAGGCAAATAAAGGAGAAAAAACAAAGAATGATTATATTAAAAGCTTTGTACCACCCAACTATTATTCCAATAATAAAAGCAACAAAGAGTGTGGTATTAATCAAGCTAAAAAATGATAAATTTACTTATAACACCTAACTTCTTCTTTCCTATTCCTTTTATGTTCTCTAACTCCTTAAAAGAAGTAATCTTACCTTTAAGTTCACGGTAAGAAACAATCCTGCGCGCTGTAGCTTCTCCTATAAAAGGTATTTTCTTAAGTTCCTGTAAGGTAGCGGTATTGATATTTATCTTAAGAGGGGTCTCTTTGTAAGATTTATAAGAAAGTGGCCGTTGAGCATTAAGAATTCTTAAAAATGCCCCTAATAGTAAAATGCTGCATAAAAAAACAATCACCCGTCTCTGTTGAACAGTAAACATATATTTATTTTGTTTGGCTAAGAACTAAGTAACTATGTTGAGGAGCTTCTTTTCTACATAGATTGTTCTCTTGGGAGGTTTTTCTTTAAGAGCAGTTTTGATTTTATCCAAAGACAGTGCTTTCTCTTTTATAGTTTCTTCTGACCAGTCCACTTTTATAGAAAGGCGCTCCTTTACTTTTCCATTTATAAGCACTGCTATCTCTATCTCTTCCTCCTTAAGGTAACTTTCGTCGTGTTTTGGCCAAGGGCGTCTAAAAATAGAATCTTTGTTTCCCAAGATATGATTTGCCTCTTCGCTTACATGGGGTATAAAAGGAGATAGAAGCAAGAAAGTAACATCTACCGCTTCTCTAAAAACTTTTTTGCTTAAAGTGCCCTCTTCATAAGACTTGTAAATCTGATTAACCAACTCCATAACCTTGCTGATAGCAGTATTAAATTGGAAATTTCCCTCTAAGTCGCGGGTCACTTCTTTAATGGTAAGATGCATTTTCCTTAAAAGTCTCTTTTCAGACGAACTAAGTTCTTTTTCTTTTTGGTCTTTGTGCTCTTTTAACATATCCAACAGTCTCAATACACGGTTAATAAACCTCCATGCACCAACAAGTCCTTCGTCCTGCCATTCAGCATCTTTATCAGGCGGGCCCATAAATAATATATATAAACGCATCGTATCAGCACCATACTTATCAATAATATAATCAGGGGAAACCACATTACCCTTTGACTTGGACATCTTTGCTCCGTCTTTAACAATCATTCCCTGTGTAAAAAGACGACTGAATGGCTCAGAGAAATTAATCAAACCTAAGTCATTAAGAAACTTGTTTATGAACCGTGCGTACATAAGATGTAAAATTGCATGCTCTACGCCACCAATATACTGATCCACAGGCAGCCAATAATTGACATCTTCACTTATAAAAGGAACCTTCGCCTGGTGAGGGGAAATATAACGCAAAAAGTACCAGCTAGAATCTACAAAAGTATCCATAGTATCAGTTTCTCTCTTTGCTTTGCTGCCACAGCGAGGACATTTCGTTTCTATAAATTCTTTTATATAGGTTAAAGGGGACTGTCCTGTAGGAAGAAATTCTTTTACCTCAGGAAGAAGAACAGGCAAATCTTCCTCCTTTACAGGAACTTCCCCGCATTTATCGCAATACACAATGGGAATAGGTGCTCCCCAATACCGCTGGCGGGAAATTAACCAATCCCGCAGGCGGTAGTTAACTGTGCGTTTACCGATATTGTTTTTTTCCATATAAAGGGCTATCTCTTTTTTTGCTGATTCAGAAGATAATCCATCAAACTGGCCTGAATTAACTAAAACACCCTCTCCCTCATAAACCTCCTTTAACTGACCACTAGGGGAATTATCTTCTTTTTTCTTTATAACTTCTACTATTTTTAAACCATACTTCTTAGCAAACTCAAAATCACGGCTATCATGGGCAGGAACACACATAATTGCCCCTGTACCATAGCCGGCGAGAATGTAATTTGCCACCCAAACAGGAATCTTCTCGTTATTCATAGGATTAATAGCGTATTTTCCAGTAAAAACCCCCTCCTTCTCAAAACTATCAACGAGGCGTGCAGACAAAGGTTGGTCTTTAGCCCTATTTATAAACTCTCTCACTTTATCCCTCTCGGGACTATCTTCAATTAACTCCTCTATAAAAGGATAATCCCAGCTTAAAGCAATAAAGGTCGCGCCGTATATTGTATCCACACGGGTAGTAAAACATCTAATTTTCTTATCCCCTGACTCTAACGGGAAATCTATCTCTACTCCATAAGACTTTCCAATCCAGTTACGCTGCATTGTCTTAACGCGTTCAGGCCAATCTTTAAGCAAATCAATATCCTTTAAAAGACGTTCGGCATAAGAAGTAATCTTGAAAAACCATTGTTTAAGCTTCTTCTGCTCAATTACAGTTGAACAGCGTTCGCATTTACCAGATATAACCTGCTCATTGGCTAAAACAGTCTTGCAGGAAGGACACCAGTTAGCAAAAGCCTCTTTACGATAGGCAAGCCCTTTCTCATAAAGTTTTAAGAATATCCACTGTGTCCACTTGTAATAATCAGGCTTACAGGTGGTAATTTCCCTTTCCCAATCATAACCTACTCCCCACAGGCTAAGTTGTTCTTTAATTCGAGAAATATTCTTAAAAGTCCAGTCTTGGGGATGTATTTTATGTTTAATAGCCTGATTCTCTGCTGGTAAGCCAAAAGCATCCCACCCCATAGGACTTAATACATTAAACCCCTGCATCATTTTATATCTGGCAACAGCATCTCCGATAACATAGTTGCGGGCATGCCCTACATGAAGTTCACTGGAAGGATAAGGAAACATTACCAGGCAGTAATACTTATTCCGGGAGCG
Source organism: uncultured Planctomycetia bacterium (assembly GCA_964455875.1). Taxonomy (GTDB): domain Bacteria; phylum Omnitrophota; class Gorgyraeia; order Duberdicusellales; family 4484-171; genus CAZWON01. Next base: position 9,856 of record CAYVYZ010000051.1, read on the forward strand.
GTCTTTCTCATCGATATGAAAAAGACCAATCCTCTCCCAGTAATCCTGCCATTTTTTGTCTATTTCCTTAGTGTAATTCATTCCTGTATAGTCTCCTTACAGTTGATAAGTTGCGGGCGTCATCTGAGTCCTTTTTCTTGGGCGTCTCTAAGATAAAAGGCAACTTCTTTAGAAAAGGGTGATTAATAATTAACCTAAACCCGTATCTGCCTATCTTACCTTCTCCAATATGAAAGTGCCTATCCCGGTGGGAACCACACTCATCAAGTGTATCGTTTAGGTGAATAACCTTTATTCGCTTAAGACCTACCTCTCTATCAATCTCATCAATAAAAGACTTTAATCCCTTATGGGTATTAATCCTATATCCGGCACACCAGGCATGAGCAGTGTCTAAACACACTCCTATACGCCGGTTGCCTCTTAGCTTACGTATAATAAAACCTAACTGTGCAAACTCATCTCCTACCATACTTCCATCTCCTGCGGTATTCTCAAGAAGAATTTGCGTTGTGCACTCCCGCGTATTTCTTAGAACTGTCCTTAAAGCCTCAACGATTTTTATCAAGCCCTCTTTTTTGTCTCCCTTAAAACTTCCAGGATGAATAACAATGTAATGCGCCCCAAGACGGTGCGCTTCCTTTACATCCTCCGTAAACTCCTTAATAGAAATATAATAAAGAAACTTCTTTCTTGCTGCAAGATTTAAAGTATAAGGCGTATGTACAATTAAAGGTTTAATGCCCGCCTTTTTAATCTTGGTTCTAAAGATTTTTATATCTTCTTCCTTTAATGACGTTTTTCGAAACTGACGAGGACTGCGGGCAAATATCTGCATTGTATTACAACCAAGTTGCTTTGCCCTGTCTATCGAATAATAGATTTTACCAGCAATAGATACCTGAACACCTAAACGCAACAACAATCTACCTCTTATAACACATCACCTATGTAGAAGTCCAGACAAAATACACAACAATAAGTGTAAAACCGACGGGATTTGTATGCACTCATCTGGCGTAAGCCAGATGTCTATTTGGTGCAT
>CAYVYZ010000052.1:0-9525 GCA_964455875.1 uncultured Planctomycetia bacterium
GCCTCTGTTGTTTCCTTCTCTTTTTAAACCAGTGCCTCTTTACTTTTTTTAATTTCTTCTTTCTGCCGCAAGGCATACTTATCCTCCCAAAATAAATATTGCTTCTCTAATAAATAAGTTTATTTAAAGGATACTCAATAATACCTTCTGCTCCCTTTTCTTTAAGCTTAGGAATAAGGTCTCTTGCCATTTTCTCCTCAATAATAACCTCCAAAGCATACCAGTCTTTAAGAGTTAAAGGAGAGATAGTAGGGTTCTTAAGGGAAGGTAAAACTGCTAATACTTTTTCTAAGTCCTTGCCTCTTACATTAAGCTTAAGGCCAACCTTACCTTCCGCTTCCAATGCTCCTTTAAGGAGTAAAATAATATAATCTATTTTCTTTCTTTTCCATTTATCCTTATAAGAATTCTTATTAACAATAAATTTGGTAGTAGAGGTACAAACAACAGCAATCTCCTTTAAACCATTGGCTTTAAGGGACTGGCCTGTCTCGGTAAGCTCTACTATAGCATCTACAAGCCCGCTTTTTACCTTCACCTCTGTAGCACCCCAGCTGAATTCTACTTCTACATCAATCTTTTTCTTCTTAAAAAATCTCTTAGTAAAGTTTACAAGCTCAGTGGCTATTCTCTTACCTTTTAAGTCTTTAAGTTTCTTTATGCGGGAATCTTCCCTTACTGCGACCACCCAACGCACAGGTTGTTTTGTGCGCTTAGCATAAACTAGTTCGGCAAGTCTTAAAACATTGGAATTATTCTCTAATATCCAATCCTCGCCTGTTATTCCACAATCTAAAATACCCTCCTCTACGTAGCGGGAGATTTCCTGAGCCCTCACTAATACAGGTTTAATCTGCGCATCGTCAATGGAGGGAAAGTAAGAACGTGCTTCAACATAGATTTCAAAGCCTGCGTTCTTAAATAAACTTATTGTCTTTTCCTGCAAACTACCTTTAGGTATGCCTAATTTTAATACTTTCATAGTTCTTGTAGAGAGTTTTCAATTATACAATTGGAAATTAAGTTTGTAAAGTAAAATATACCCTATGTAAAATTTAATTTACCATTTTCTCTCTAATAAGATTAAATGCCTCACTGACAGTAATTTCTCTTAAACACTTTTTATCATAGAGACAGCCCGTAAACTTAAACATTTTATAGCATGGCCTACAGGGAACATCCTTCTTAACAATATAACCTTTTGTTTCTTCAGGATACAATCCATATACATTTTCATCCACCGGTCCAAAGAAGGCTATAACCTTCTTATTTAAAGCCTGAGCAATATGCAAAGGCCCGCCGTCATTAGTAATTATAATATCGCAGAGAGAAATCATACTACAGAACTCTGTAAGTGTTATCTTCCCTGCTAAATTGACAGGCTTATTTTTACACAGATTAAATACTTTGTAAGCAACAGAAGATTCCTTAGATGAACCAAAAATAATTACTTCTGCCTTCAACTTCTCAATAAGCAAATCCGTAAGCGAAGCAAAATACTCTTTAGGCCAGCGCTTATAATAAGCTGTCTTATCCCAACTGTCTCCCGACCCAGGTATTATACCAATAAGAAGGTTCTCCTTACTTAAGTTATACTTATTCAATAATCCTTTCGCGCTTTCTACATCACTATCCTTAAGAAAAATATCAAACTTATAATCTCTGGTAGGAATATTAAGAAACCTCGCCAACTGAAGGTAGTAACGTGCAACGTGTTTGTCTTTATAGTAAGGTATATCAATCTTATGGGTTAAGAAACGTCCTCTATTCTTAAAGTTAAAACCAATCCGTTTCTTTATTTTAAGCGTTTTAAAAAAGAAGCCGTACTGGGAATTCAGCGATAAATCAAATACAACATCGTATTTCTCCTTCTTGATAGTGCGCCAGAAGAAAGACACTTTAGTCAAAAAAGATAATTTTGATTTCTTTAGTATTTCTCTCCACTCATCTTTCTCAAAAACAAAAATTCTATCCAGAAAAATGTTGTCTTTAAGGATGGGGTAAGTTCTCCTGTTAGAAAGGTAATCGATGCGAGTCTCTGGTAGATTTTCTTTTATATTTCTTATAAGAGGAGTTGTGAAAAGAACATCTCCTATACCAAAGGGATTGAAAATAAGTATTTTCATAAGAATCAGTAGGTATCGAAACGCTCGATGTCGTCTTCTCCCAAATAACTTCCTATCTGAACTTCAATGATTTTAAGCATTCTGCCAGAAGGGTTGTAAATTCGGTGCTTTATGCCCTTAGGAACAAAAATACTTTCATTTTCTTTAACAGTTATCTCCTTATTCCCTAGCCTTATCTTTGCTCTTCCTTCTACAACATTCCAATGTTCACTTCTAAACCGGTGTCTTTGCAAAGAAACAAATTTTTTAGGGTATACTCCAATCTCTTTCACCTTGTAATTCTCCTTTTCCTTAAGCACAGTGTAATAACCCCATGGTCTATATACTGTTAAACTCTCCTTAGTATGAGGAATTTTTTTCTTGCTTAAATACTGAGTCAGCTCCTTTACTCTATCGGAATGCCCCTTCTTTATTATAAGGATGGAATCCGAACTTTCTATTGCTAGAATATCCTTTACCCCCAGAAAACTAATTAGCTTATCCTTAGAAAAAGAAAAACACCCATTACTGTCAAAAAACTCTGCATCTCCAATGCTGAAATTGGTATTCCCTGAAGAAAAATAACTCATAACACTCTCCCAGCTTCCCAAATCAGACCATTTAACATCAAACTCTACTAAAGCAGCCTGTTTTGTCTTTTGCATAATGGCATAATCTATGGAACGAGAAGGACATTCAACAAAATCAGAGAGCAAATCAGGGTAACTTTTAAGTGTATACTTAAAGATATCAAACGAATGTTTTTTAAGTTCATTAAGAAATATTTCGCCTTTAAAGGCGAAAATTCCGGCATTCCAGTAAGCTTTTTTCTCTAACAATTTCTTTATTTTATTCCTGGAAGGTTTTTCTACAAACTTAGAGATTCTATATCCTTCTAAAACTCTTTCTCCTTTCAAAACATATCCATAACCCGGATTAGCAGAAGTTGGCTTTACTCCAAAGACGACCATATAATCCTTCTTGGCTAACCCCTCTGCCTTCTTTAGCGCCTTAATAAACTTACTAACAGGCTTAATAATGTGGTCGGAGGGGAAAACAAAGAAAACTTCTTCGTTAAACTTTACCTGCGACTTTATCACTAGCATGACAGCAGGAGCCGTACTTTTGGGATAAGGCTCGATAATAATGTTCTTTTTAAGCTGAGATTTTATCTGATTATTGACTCCCGAAAGGTTGTCAATCTGATTAAGAGCATGAAACTTATAACTTAAAGATGTAACCGTAATGATATCTTTTGCCCTAAAACATTTTAGAAGACGCTTTACAGTAAGCTGAAAAAGAGACTCTGCGTCTATAAACTCAACAAACTGTTTAGGATAATTTTCTCTTGAAAGCGGCCAGAGCCGTGTTCCTTTTCCGCCTGCTAACAGTATTGCTTTCATAGTTTAGTTAATAGTCGATAGTCAATAGTCAATAGCTCTTAGTTTATAGTTTCTTATATCCAGTATCTATTATCTAGTATCAAGTATCTAGTATCTATTTGTTTTTGATCCTCGATATTCCTACACCCTACACCCTCCACCCTAAATACTATGAGCTATTCTCTATACGCTAAACGCTAGCCGCTATTTATTATAAGATTTCTCTTTAAGTTTCCTAACTCTCCTTGAGAAATAACCTCCTGTGTAACCATCTAAAGAGGCAGTTAACTCTCTTAGCCTAATCTCGTCCTTGAACTTTTCATTATCGTTTTTATAATCATCACTCAAAAGCCTCTGCTTAACCCTGAGGCGCTCGAAATAAGTTGTATTTACATCATCAAGGATATTTACGCGAAGCTGGGTTACTAAACGGCTGCGGGTATCAACATCATCTTCATAAGAATTCCATATTAAGTTGCCAATATCCCACGAAAAACTCACCCCCCAATCCCGCGGGCCTACTGCAAAACTTCCGCTTGAACTTCCGTAAACCGTCTTATCATAATCCAAACTTACACTGGGGAAGAACGCCCTGTATTTTAAGGCACTCCTCCACTTCTGTATTTTAGAAGGGTCTACCTCATTATAGATAAGGGCAGCTTCCTGCACTTCTCTGATAGAAGGCTCATTTTTACAAAGTTCATCAATCTCTCCCCACGACTTTGCCTGAGTAAACCTATTGTAAGAAAAAAGCCCTTTTGAAGTGGCGACAAAAAGAATTCCTTTACGGTTAAAGTCGACTCCAAAGATATCTTTTGTATCTAGTCCTTCGAATAAGGGACGAATGGTATTATTATCAATATCAACTGAAAATATGCCTTTATCGGTAGCCAGATAAATATTCTTACGTTCCGCATAACTTTGGTTTATATCTCTAATATTGGCATTGTATATTAATGGAATTATAACTCTTTGCCAGCTTTTGCCCTTGTCAAATGAAACAAACAATCCCTTGGATGTTCCCAAATATACCTTTTCAGGGTTAAATATATCAGTAACAATCTTACGACATACAATACCTTCCTCACCATCTTCACTTGATTCCTCTACGTCAACTTTTTTTAGAACAAATCTCCTTACAAATCCCCCTTTTTCATCTGATGTATATACACCGTTATTAGACGCAATAAACATAACCTTGGGCAAACCACAAATTGAATAAACAGGAACCCCTCTAGGAAATCCTTTTAATCTTGACCACTTCAAGAAATCTTCTGAAGCATAATAAATACCATCTGTTGTTCCTACATAAATCATCCCTTTATATTTATAAATGCATATGCCCTCTACTTCTGAAGGAAGACTAAATATCTTTTCTTTCTTGGTGCCAGAAAAACGATAAAGAGAACTCTCTGTAACAATATAAACCGTATCATAAAGATATTTATCTACATAAATATCTTTTATTTCCTCTGCTTTGGAAACAAAAACATTTCTCCATTCTACACCTCCATCCTCGCTCTTAAAAAAAGTATTCGAAGAGACAGCATAAACCTTACTATCATCTAAGCCTATGCGCACTCTATATACTGCTGTTTTCTCAATCCCATTAACCTTAACAAAAACCGCATGCACCGACCTTAAAACAAGAAAAGAAAACACTATCGCCAACATAAATCTCATACTTCCTCCTAACTTGACATATAGTTTTCAAAAGGATATGTCAACTTATGCCTCCAGTGCAACATAAATACTTTGACGAGACAAACCTAACATAGAGGCGATATCTTTGACTGTATATCCCCGCGATTTCAACTGTTCTATCAAATACTTTCTGGCTTTTATATCCTCAGGGTTTCTTAATCTCTTCTTACCCTTTATCCGATTAAAACATTCTTGGGCTTTATAACCGTATACATTTTTGTCTTGAGTTAAGAAAAGGCCTCTCATCTTGCTAAAGAAAACAAAAGAAAATTTGTCAAGAAAACGGCTATCTTCGATAACACTCTTGAAATCTAACGGTTCACCTTGCTTTACGATATCCATATACGTTAAAGAAGCTTTCTTAATATCGTCATTTAAGATATTTAATACATGTTTATAATCCAAGAAGGTATTTTTAGGCAAGTTGTAATATGCGCCGAGAGAAGACCACTTATAATCCATAGGATTACTAACTAAATCCGCCTTATAAGGATTGAGATGTATATACACCGATGCTGCCATCAAATATCTATCATCCAGGCATAAGAAAGCTCTATAGTTTCCGTAGAATACATGTCCTTTGCGTTTATACTTTGCATTAAAATAAAGGGCATATTTTGTAAAAAGAGATTTCATCCCCTCAGAAAGATTAGCTTCTTTAATCTTCAAGAGAAGATGAAGGTGATTGGACATAAGACAGAAACAATAGATAAGCAATGAGAACTTTTTCTTAGTTTCTTTTAAAAGATGAAGAAAATACCGATAATCATTGTCCTCAACAAAAAGAATGTCTTTACCAGGAGCTCTTTGTATTATGTGGTATACAGCGCCTTCATAAATAATCTTTTTATAAGGATTGCGCACCTGAAAGGTTTTGCTTTCATCAATATCCATATAGATGAATTATCTCATTGAAAGGAAATAAGCACAAGCATTTTTTCTAACTTGACATATAGTTTTGAAAAGAATATGTCAGGTTAAGAGTTTAAGTTGACATATAGTTTTGAAAAAGAAATGTCAGGTTAAATCTGGGTGTTTTTGGAATTCACGGTATTTAGCGTAGCTTACTATTTGGTAAAGGGAAGAGAAATAGGCTACCATAAAGCCTACAAACCCATCACGATATCCTTTTTTCACAAAAAAAGTTCTTATAAACCTATCCATCATCCTCCATAAGGCGTGGATAAAATTCATCTTATAACGTGCTTTCTTGGGATTAATAAGGGATAACTTATACCACTTAAGAGCCTCTAACGTGGTCTGGCTGTTTGTTTTGTTAAGAAAATCTGTCCAATTACGATAACTGTAATGTATAACATCTCCTTTTAACCTGCCACAACTACCCTCAACAATAATACGGGGATGAACTTCTGTTTCCTCGTATTTAAATTTACTCTTGCGGAAAAGTTTAACTTTTGGTGCCGGATACCACCCTCCCCATCTTACCCAGTAATCACCTATGTAAGTCCTGAAAGGAATAGCAAAACAAGCATGTTCTGTATTAGGAATAACCTCAGCAATCTCCTCTTTCAGCTCATCGGTAGGCCTTTCGTCAGCATCGACACTGAAAACCCACTCATTACTCGCTCTACTATAAGCCCAATTGCGGTGCCGTCCCTCAACGTCCATTTTGCGCACAAAGACTTTAGCCCCCAATTTCCTGGCAATTTCCCGAGTATTATCCGTTGACTCATCATCAATAACTATCACCTCATCCGCCCAGCTTGATACTGACTTTATACAATCAGCAATTCTTTTTTCCTCATTTTTAGTTAAAATTACAATAGATAAAGGTGTTTTACTCATGATTGTATTTTTCAAATAATTTAAAACAAACGATTTTATTCTTTCTGCATAAAAAGTAAAACAATAATATCCGTTTCAAGCTGGTAAAATTCAAATAAACCATCCTCTTATCTACACCGATTAAGGTATCTTTTAATATCACTATGAGAACCTACCAATACAAGATATACCACATCCTCGTCCATCTGGATGATTATTCTCAATCTAATATCCATTCGAATTTCATAAATACTATCTGTTAGCTTCTTCAATCCTAATCCTTTAGGCAAAACACCTGTTGTAATAAAACTGTTAAGTTGATGAAGTGATTTCTTTATTTTTGTTCTATCTTTAGAAGATAACTTCTTAAGATTTTTCTCAAACGAAGGAAGAATTTTAACTATCCGCATATTATTTTATGCTTTTTATGTAATGCGAGAAATCTTCTCCAGCTCTTACGGTTTTCGCCTTTTTTTTGCCCCTTTTAACAAGACGGCTAATCTTTTCTAACTCTTTTTCAGTATACTTGGGCCTTACCTCTACAGGAATAAGAATGATATAATTTTTTTTGATATCAACCTCAAACAGCTCATCCTTCTTAAGATGCAGTCTCTCTACGATAGATTTAGGCAATGTTATCTGGTTTTTTTCTTTTAAACGAGTTATTGTCATTGTCATCACCTCCATTTAAAATATATCATATAGTAAGAAAATATGTCAAGTAATAATTTCTAACTTTCTAACTCATACCGATGTAGTTTTTAGTTAAGGTTACGACAGATAAAGGTATTTTGTCTGAAAGCATTCTGTTAATACTTATTTATACAACTCTTTCTGACCATAATTCCTTGAGAAATTCCTTATAGGGGATAACTTCTATATTTTTATAAATCCTTCTTTCTTTCTCCCGGCAAACGACAATACTTCTTTGCGGAGAGTGCTCCTCTCTAAAAGCCAGTATTCCTTTAAAACTGTTTCTGTCAAGCCTCTCAGCCCCTTTTACCTCTACTGCTACTTTTCCTTTGTCAAGAAGGAAATCCACCTCAAGTCCCGATTTTGTCCTCCAAAAATTTATCTCGAAGTCTTTCATTTTATATGAACGGTATGCATATATTTCCATAAGGATAAAATGTTCAAACGCCCGTCCAAATTCCTCTCCTCGTTCTTCTTCTAAATGTCGTTTTCTCAAAAACCCTGCAACCCCAACATCAAAAAGATAATATTTTGATGCCTTGGTAATTATCTGCCGTGAACGTTTCTTCCTAAAAGGCTCAACTCTTACTGCAAGTAAAGTGTCTATCAATATCTGAAAATATTCTTTGACAGTCTTAGCATCAACTCCGCAATCACGAGCGATATTAGAATAGTTGGTAATCTCACCATGTGAGTAAGCAAATGTTTCCAAGAATCTTGAGAATGCCGGAATATTTCTTGCTAATCCTTCTGCAAGAATTTCTTCTTTAAGATAATCCTCTACATACGCCTTAAGAGACATTCTGTAATTTTCTCCCAAGTAATGAGAAGGAATCATTCCACGGTTTAAGGCTTTTAATAAATTGAACTTATCTTTCAATTCAATACTAACAAAGGGTACCATCCTATAATGCCACGCTCGACCTCCCAATAAATTAGTGGAACGCCGTTTTAATTTCCTAGCACTTGAACCACAAAGAATAAACTGAAGTTGCTTGTTTTCTATTAACCAGTGAACTTCGTTTAGCACTTCCGGAACCTTTTGCACCTCATCCAGTATTATCGGTTGTTTTAATAAATGCGCCGGTTTTGCCAGTAGCCACTCTCGCAACAAATAAGGCCTCTTTGCAACCTCAAAGAATAAATCTGTTTTTAAGAAATCATATACAATGCTTGAGGGAAATTTCATTTTTAAATAAGTAGTTTTCCCCGTCTTTCTTGCCCCCCACAAAAAGGCGGATTGTCTCTTAGGAAGATTTATATCAAGAATTCGATTGATTAACCTCATCACAATAAACTCCTATATAGTCCAACTAAAATGGATTATACTCCATAAAAGTCAAGATGTCAATTATTTTCTCCTCATTTTTAGTTAAAATTACAATAGATAAAGGGATTTTATTTGTAGTCATTTTATTACCTCCAGCTTAAAATGCAAGTGTTCTGCTGGGAAAATAAATGCCCAGAAACGCCCATAACTACGAGGGTACTTGTTAGCAAACCAACCTAAACCATAACACCGCATTATCCAGACACTCAAAAACCTGTTTTGAAACAATCGTACCAAAGGCATTATCTCTGAAAGAAAAAGGAGAAGAATTCAAACTGTCATAATATCCGCGTTGGATTCGGGACTTAAATCTATTCCGATACTACCTTGGAATTTATTATTTCCACACCCTAAATCAAGTATTCTCTGAGTTAAATTATTATAATTCATATGTAATAGCACTTACGGAAATTTATGTTCTTTCGGATAAATCCAGAAATAAATGCCAAATATTCTTATAATCAACCAGCTTTCAAACTTTGAACGGTAATACCACCAGGGCGCAAAGATATTGAATTTTGACTCC
>CAYVYZ010000053.1:0-4546 GCA_964455875.1 uncultured Planctomycetia bacterium
ATGGATAGATTTTACTTAGAGTACATATTGATTTATGAGCTGGTAGAAGAAATTAGGAGTTCAAGTAGTTTAGGTTCTATTTTTATGACTAATCCTAAGGATGTTATGGTTATTGTAAGTGTTGGTTTGAGTGGGTTAGCTTTGGTGGCTCTGATTTATCTTATTAGAGAGTTAATCCAGATGTATCAGCAGTATAAGGTGCGGAGAGAGAAGTTAGAGGAAGAAGTAATGGAGAGACTTTTAGAAGAACTCAGTTTCAAAGAGGCGAAGGAACATCTACATGAAGCAATGAAGTTGCGTCGAGATGGGTTTGATTTCTATATTGTTTATGATGAGGAAGGAGATGTTTTACTTGTTAAGGTGCCAGCGTGGCAGAAAACTTTGGAAGAGGTGTTGATGACTTCATCTCAAAGGAAGATTGCCCAAATTGATAAAGAGATAGAGAGACTTAAAAGAGAGAAGAAGAGATTAGAAAAGACATCAAGCTCTATTAAAAGAGGTGTGAATAATAGAAAACTTAATGTTCAAAATCAGCACTATCAAAGAATAGCAAGTACTGCTCTGGTTAGCGGCCGCCGGGAGTTTGTAAAGTATATTGGTTTATTGTTTAGTTATGTTTTGTTACCTGTAGAGGTGTTCGCTTTATCGTTACCACGTATTATCTGGCGCTCTGACGATGAGCCTTCGGAAAATACACTTAAGTTTATATCGTTGATGAGACGGTTTAAGTTTAGAGCAAGATTTAATGTAATCGGAGAGTTCGTATCGCCTTCTATTGTAAAAGGAAAAGTAAGACAAGCTATTTTATCTAACAATATACAACATATACAGAAGGTAATATGTGAACTTGCAGAAGGAAATTATCTTAAATATTTTGATAGCCGTGTAGCTGAAATAGTTTCTAGGATGGTTGCTTCTAGTTACCCCGTTGGCAACCATACTTTTACTCATCCTCTTATTTATTCCACATTGCCACTTTATAAATATTCACCTGTTCAGTTTATGGCAGAAATAGTTACTACCCAACAGGTCTTTAACTTAGCTCTTAGAAAGGTTGGTAAGAGGCCGTATTATTTCAGGACGTTTGCTACCCCAGGCGGTAAACATCGTCTTAGCCGGAGGTTAAAGGAGCAAGTTCTTAATATATATAATCCTCATTATCCTTTAAGTGTCTACAGGATACTTCATATAAGGAGCTTAAGAGAGATTTATCCCAACATTACGAAGAAAGAAATAATAATGTTACGTAACAGAGGCGGGCTCCTGCCTCAGGATAGATGGGATATTGATGTAAGGGATTCTGTCCCAGGAGAGAAGCGGCTTTCACCATATAGAATATATCGTTTAATTAAGAAACACAAGAATTCCAAGCCAGTTATTATTCTTTTACATTCACGTAAAGGTGTAGATTATATTCCTGAGGTTGCCAAATTGCTTAAAGAAACGAGTTCCTCTATTCTTTCTAATGATGATTATTTAAGACGGTTAAAATCCGATGGAGAAGATGTAGGTGGGTATAAGACAATTTATTACTACAATAACGGTGGGCCTCAAGATGAGGCATCCAAAGAAAATAAAAATAGTTTATACAATAGCTATACCCCAGAAAGAGTAGGAATTGTATTTGCTTGTGGAGATGTTACCAAATTGGAACTTATCAACTCAATGTTTGCAGAAATTAAGAGGTTAATTTTGGAACTTATACCTCTGGTGAAAGATGTGTCATTGCGTAGATATAACCTTTCGTTAAACCGAAAAGAATATTCGGTGCATGATTTGTTTAAGGTTGTAGGTAAATTAAAGAGGGATTCATACAATAAAGAAGCCGTTGTTTTAATCACAGATGTGGATATTAAAGATGATAGTGGTAACTATATTTTTGGTAGCAGTTATCCGTTAGCACATATCGCTGTTTCTTCTTTAAGTTGTCTATATTCATCCAACCAAGAGTTATTTAAAAATAGAATCATTAAAAATACTCTTCATGAGATAGGCCACCTTTTTGGCCTTGATCATTGTAATAATTCTGGTTGTATTATGCAGGTATCTTCTAAGGTGCAAGATCTTGATGAAAAAGCTATGGAATTTTGTGCCAGGTGTGTAGATAAATTAGACGTTGTGCAAAGAGAGATATCTTTTAACAATTGGTTGAATGGGCTGATAGGGATTCTAACCGGAGGTATTGAAAGAGAGGATATTATCAAGTTGTTTACTGATAGGAGGAGATGGAGATATTTTGCTGATAGACATTTTAGAGAGTTTAGGTTTAGTCGAGAGGAGTTCAGTACTTACCTTAAAAACGTTAATGAAGAAAAGTTAAAGGGGTTATACGCTGATGTTGTAAAAGATGAGCTCGTAACGTCTTTAGACATTCCTTACATAAGTATTGGATTAAAGAATATCTGGCATCTCTCTTACGGCGTGGTTCTTAAAGACAGTAAGTTTATAGTTTGCCGGATGTTTATAAGTACACTTTTGCGAGAAGATAAAGACCTATCGTTAGCGTTTAGGTACGCTTTCAAAGAGGCATTAAGAATTCTTAATTTTACTCTTGCGAATGGAAGGGGGCAGTTAGTTGTTGATGTGAGTAGGATGTTTGTAGAAGCATCTTCTACCTTAAGAGATAAGGATATGTATATATATGGTGAGCGCCAATATGCTGAAGGTCTATTGTCTGCTTATAAAAAACTTACTGATGTTTTGTCTCGTATAGAGAAAAGTAATATTACTGTTGTTATTGCTGGAAAAATTAGCAGTGGTAAGACAACACTCTCTTTATTAATCTCTAATGCCGGAATATATGAGAACCTATATATGTTTAAAATAGATGAGTTACAGCATAATTTCGTTATGGAAGAACGCCTCGCTTATTACTTGAAAGATAGGCTATTAAATCTTAACGAGGGGCCCAGCATAGTCATTGTAGAAGGGTTGGATGCTCCATATTACCTTAACAAAGTTGGGATAGCACCTGATGTGGTAGTTGAGGTGAATGCTGATGATAACTGTCGTCTCCGCAGGCACATAAAAAGATACGGTAGAAGTAAGGGTATATTAAATTTTTCCATCAAAGGCAATGAACCTTCAGAAGAAATAGCTGGACTTTATTTTATTGAGGTTGCAAACAACATTCCTCTTGCTAAAGAAGTAATAGGTATTTTAAGAAAGCATCACTATAGATTGGAACGTATTTCTGCTATAGAGAATTTAACGCCAGAAGTAGTTGATTATGTCACCTCAAAGCACATATCTTCTCTCGTGCGCTGGTGGGTAAGATGGAAGATGCATTCGAGTAGTGCTCTGGAAGAGATGAATTATCAACAGCCAGAGGAGATTATGGTTTTTGTTCTTGAGGAGGTTGTTGATAAATGGGTGAGTGAGTTGGTGAAAATAGCTGAGGGTAAAATGGCAGCCTCTGAAGTTGTACCGTATCTCGCAGGTAAATCTTTAAGAGTGCAGCGATTGTATTTAGATATCTTTTCTGAGAGATTTTCTTATCACAATATAGAAAGAGTAATGATAAAGGCAAAAGAAGAATTGTTAAATAACCCTCAAGGATTATGTAGCGAGGTCAGCCAAAAGATTGTAGATGTTCTACGAATAAGGGGTAAAGAAGCTTATTTAGTTGAAGGTTATGTGAACGTTGATAGATTTGCTTCCCACTGTATTGTCCTCTCGTATGAAGAAGGTGTACCAATAGTATGGGATGCTACCATTCAACAGTTTATTCCTCGGACGAGATTCTTCTATGGTAGGCTTGATGATTATAGATTGCTAACAAAGTTTAGCCCTCGTTTTGAGTTTATGGAACTTATTACTAACAGTAAAAAGAATACCAGAAATAAAAATGAGGAGGTGAAGCCATGTTACGAGTCAAAGAATTACATATCGAAAGCATCAAGCGCAGTTACGACGGCTATATTATTCAGGGGAAGATTGGCAACGCCATATACAACTTTCTCATTAAGGGCCAGGAAGTTTTTGTCTACAATAATGGAGAGTGGAAAAGACTCTCACCACGCATCTCTGACATTATCTACTACCGCTTTCTTCAGGCAAATATTAGCAGGCTATTCACCAGAATTTAACAACCCCTGTTCAAGTAGCCCTGCAGGGCAGAGAGAGTCAACTGTATTTATTGGCAGTCCTCATCTCGCTGCTATTGTTAAAGGAACCGCAGTAATATTTGAGCGAGGTAATATATTATTAAGACCACTATATTCAAGCGATATGCCAAAAGAGGTCAAAAAATTTCTTGTTAAAGAGGAGATTCATTTCTTTAATGGTGCGGTGAGTGAAGTGATTGAGAAATTCACCTCAACCCTTAAAGATACAAATTATTTGGAGTTGTTTAAGATTGTACAAAAGAAGGTAGAAAGAAGAATAGCCAGGAGAGCTTTGAATGCAGAAGCGGTTTTTACCGAAATTATTGACAGTACCATAGAAGGTTATAAAAGAGGGACAGAGGGGGTTAAGAAAGAAGTTATTATCACAGTTCTTGGTGAATTTAAGAAGATGGTATTAGAACGCCTTGTTTCACGAGACA
>CAYVYZ010000053.1:4646-9482 GCA_964455875.1 uncultured Planctomycetia bacterium
TGCACCTTATTGTTAAGGAAACAGTCATGCCAAGATTAGAAGTTTTCAAGTCGTCTGATAGTGAGAAATTCAGAGAGATAGGATTGGAACTTGAAAATATCATAGGGCATATGAATCGACTTCTTGCTAAAGGATACAGTATAGCGCAAGGTGGCATCCCTCAAGATATATTGTCTTTGAGGGTCAAAGTAGAGCTGAGGCGCTCCGAAGAAGTGCTAAAGCGGCTCAAAAAGAAAGCAGAAGTAGACAATCCATATCTTGTTGACCTTATGGCAGAAGCGAAGGAGATTCTTTCTCGTAAGATAAAAGAAGAACATTTACGTTTCGATTATATATTATTTGACCTTATTCATAAGCATATTGATAAGCTTAATAAAATGTTGATTAGAAAGGGAGATTATACTGAAGACATAGATGCTGTTAAGAAAGCAATAGATTACCTTACTTACGAGATACCTCTGCTTTTGGAGGAAAAAGGCGTAGAATCCAACAATGTTGGTGATGTCGGCGACCTTATTCTTTTTGCTGATGAGCTTGATGTTTTTAATTTAAGTATTCTTCTAAGAAGGTATCCTGATATCAAAGCGATTGTCGCAAATAAAGGCAGTTCAACCACCCATTGGGTACTTCTTGCTGTAGCTAGGAATATAAGTTGTATTACTGCACCGCATGCTAAAGGGCAAGATGATATATTAAATGTTGTCAAAGAGGGGGATGAGATAATTTTTGATGGTGTGAAAGGAAAGATAATTATTAATCCTGTTAAGTCGAGGTGGAAAAGAATTGAGAAGGAGTATAAAAAATTAGCTACCCTAAAGAATTTCTGTATAAGTCGGGTGGATGAAGATACCCGTACATTGGGAGGAAAAAAGATACTGGTTTTTGCCAATGTGAATAGTTTAGATGATGCTAAAGCAGCAAGTAATGTTAAGGCTGCGGGTATTGGTATTGTGCGTACAGAGTTTTTATATACCGACGAAGATTGGTTTAGAGACAAAGAAAAGTGGATAAAAATGTTTGTTGAAATAGCCGACGCTATTGAAGGAGAGGTGACTATTCGTCTTCTTGATTATCAGCCTGATAAGAAAATTCCTCTTCTGGGAGAGAGCAAATTTTATGGATGCCGTTATTACTTCTATGACAAAAAAGGAAGGAAAATAGTTAGTGAGCTAATAGCATCAATTATCAAAGCTTTTGTTATTTCACAGAAGAGGAATATTAGGATTATGGTACCGATGGTATCTACTATTGAGGATTTAAATAATAGTATTGAGTTATTTGAAGAGATAAAGCTTAAAATGGTAGTAAGAGGAGAAGTGGATTTAAGTGTTGTTGAGAAGATGTCGTTAGGGTTTATGGTGGAGACCCCTGGAGCGATAGCTATATTTGATGAGATTGTTAAAAAAGCAAATTTTGTAAGTTACGGTACCAACGACTTAATTGCCGAGACTTTTCGTGTTTCTCGCGATACGGCAGAATACGAGGCGTTCTTTAAAAATCTTTCTCCGGTTATTCTTGAATATATTCAAAAAGGAGTAGAGTATGCCGACCAATATTATAAGGTTGTAACTTCACAAAAGATATTTGATATTGGCGTTTGTGGTGATTTAGCGCGGGTATATAAGTTTATTCTTTTCTGGGCACATCTTGAGACAAAAATTCCCACCTATCTAAGTGTTACTCCCCCGTATATACCTATGGTAAAAGAGTTTATAAGAAACATACCTGATGAAGAGGTAAAGAGTATTTTTTCAAAAGATTATAGTTTACTTAGAGAAAAAGAATTAAATACTGCCTTAAGTGGTTTAGTAAACCGGATATGGAATGAAATAAAGACATCTTCTAAGTTTAAGGAGTATTGTAAGAAAAAGACAAGCTCACCGCTAACTGAAAGAGAAAAGACAATGCTTGTGCTTTTAGCAGAGGGGAAAGGTTACAATGAGATAGCAGAATATTTAGGATTTAAATCAGGGAAGGTTGTATCTGCGCGTATAGCTGATGTGCGAAAGAAGCTTGGTAAGAAAGGGGCAAGTAATATAGAGGTTTTGAGGTACGCAAAAAGTAAAGGGCTGATTGAAAGAATAAATCCTTTAAGTGTCCAAGAGCAGAAGCTTCTTGAGTGTGTTATTGGAGGTATGTCTACAGAAGAGATATGTGAAGCTATGGATTTGGATGAAAGGAGTATTTATAGGATACTAAATAGGATTTATAGGAAGATACCAAAGCGCTCGTTAGGAAAAAGAGATATTCATAGGAATACGCACCGTATAAACGCTGCTCTGTATGCCAAGAGAAAAGGATGGATAAAGGGCGCCGCAGCAGTGAGCATAGAACAGTCTATTAGCAATCCTCTTTCGCCCAGAGAGAAAGAGATTTTAGTAACAATAGTAGAAGTATCACTTAAGCAAGGAAAGATTTCTCTTCTTGAAGTAGCAAAACACCTTAAATTACGTAGAGAGATGATATATGAACACCTTAGCAGTATAAAGCAGAAACTTGGCATTAAGACACAGTCAGACCGTAGGGTCCATCGTCACATTGTAAAATGTATTAAGGTCGCCTTTAATAAGTCGTATATTGTTTGTGATAGAGAAAAGTATTACGAATTTATAGATAGATTTAAGCATATACAGTTGGATGAGCTTATGAGGAATATTTTACTTTTGCAGGCATTGGGAATGAGTAAAGAAGAGGTAGGTGCATGTGTTAATAAGAACCCACGTTTAATTACAACTCGCTACAATTTCCGTTTACGAAAGTTTTTTGGTATAAAGTGGAAAAAGGGAATGGAGTTTTCTTCTGTAGTAAAGGTTGCTTTGCGTAAGAGTATTATTACTGAGAGGGATATTATAACTGCAGCCATCCAGCAAAATGAACCACTTTCTTTAATTAAGTATGCCTATGATAAAGGATACCTTGAAGGCACAGCCAGACGTATTAAAGATATAAGATTGAGTACAGAAGAGATAGATTTATTAGAAGGAAGGACAGATAAAATTGTTCCCAATAGAAGAAAAGCTCTTAAGAAAAGCATAAATAGACGTTTTTGCGTAGAAGACTTCAGGGAAGCCAAAGCCCTTTTTGACTTATTTTCTCTCATTTATCATGAGCGCCTTAAGAAGCTTAAAGACACAGAGTATACTTTTAATGGGACGAAAAGAAGAGGCAGACTTCTTATTGAAAACGAAGGTAGAAGTGTTAGATGGAGCTATTACGATGAGAGTTGTCTACCTGATTTAGGTGTTAATAATCCATTTGGTAAGTTCGATAATGGTCTTGATGGATATTTTTCCTATCGTTTGCCCACAAGAGAGGAAGAGTTGGATATTTACAGGGAAATTAAGGCAGGCAATAAGGCTGCTTTTGATTTACTTATTATATCACATATGAGGTGTGTTGTTAAAATGGCTAGAAGCATTATTAAGAATTATAATCTTAACATTGAGCTTTTTGACTTGGTTCATAGTAAAGAAGTTATTGAGGGAATGTTCTTAGCAGCAGAGAAATTTAATGCCAGAGAAGGTTCCTTTGCGAGGTTTATAAAGGAATGGATTGAGCCAGCATTTAAGAAAGTTATCGGTCGTTCGTTTTCTAATGGTACTTCCTTACCATATAATTTTTCCTCTCTTGTAAGAAAGATAAACACGGGAAGAAACAATTTTATAGAACTTACAGGTAGAGAACCATCTTTGGATGAGCTTGCAGAGCATACAGGCACAACTAAAGAGACAGTGGAGGCTGTTTTGAATAATGGTAGGGCATTATCGTTGGAATCTACTTTTAACGGAGAAAAGAAGGATGAAAGAACACTCGCCTATTTTATTAAAGATAAGAATAGTTTAGATCCAGAGAAGATAACTATAATAAAAAATCTCATTGAGCATGTTCAAAACATTATGCGCAAAAAGAAAATAGGCAAAAGAGAGCAGAGAATATTTATTCTTTCCCAGATTGAAGGGAAAACATATGAAAAAATAGCAGAGATGGTGAATGCGGGGACGCGCCAGAATGTTGAGCAGATATCAAAGAGGATAGCAAAAAAGATTGGCTGGGAGCAGATAAAAAAAGAATTGCTTGATGAGAATATAACCAGCAGCTCCTTAACAGTAGGGCAGATAAACCCTATAAAAATATTTATTCTTCAGTCAAGGTTATGTATGGATGCGGCATGTTGCTTTCTTGAAGGAGATGACGATGTTGTGAAGTATGATTATCCTGAGATTGTCAATACATTGAGAGAATGGTACGGCATTAATTCGGGTTTTATCCACAAAAATATAATTCTTGCCCATTTTCCTCGAGAAAGAGATAGGGATGTTCCTTTAAGCTGGTATACAAGGGCCTATCCCTGCTGGGCTTTGAATGTCAAAATAGAATATCTTAGTGATAGGTTAAGTATGGAAAGTTTTTGCGAACTTTATAATGAAAGGCCAGAGATTTGTAGACAGTATCCTTTCACCCTTGAGGGTGGGATTTGTTTGTATGAGGGTTATTTACGAAACAAGGCGGATATTTTCTTTCTATTACCATTTAGTTCGTTTAAGAGAGAAGATACTAAAGGGAATAAATTACTTATTACTGATAAGGCGCTATCCTATTTAAAAGAACATTCGAATAAGAGTAATTTGGTAGATTTAGATGGGGAGAGATTTTTTGTGTTTTCTCCTTTGAAAATTTTAGGAACAAGTATTTATAGCAAAATACACAATACACATAAATTACCTGAGTGTTCTGAGGAATTCTATAGAAGCAGTTCTGCCATTAAAAATCTGCAGGATATCGAGGTTATAGAAGTGAAAGAACTTGGGCAGAACCCATCTCGTGATTCTCAGGTGT
>CAYVYZ010000054.1:0-9407 GCA_964455875.1 uncultured Planctomycetia bacterium
GTTTAGTATGATTTTTGGACGCATATGTGGGTATTATCTTATGATATATTGTGGGGGGGTAATTGTGTTTTTGGGTTTAAGGGTAAAATATTTTGTGTTGATTAGAGATGGGAAACTGATTATTCGTGATTTTGGTGCAACAGTGGTGTTTGCAAGCCCCTTAACTTATAAATTAATGTATTTAGAGCTCTTAAATAAGTTGGGTATGCTTTCACGTCGCAAAAGGTGGCCTTGGATAAAGATGTGCCGATACAGATACGAGATTTATAAATTTGTTAATTCCCGTGGTAGAAAACATTTTCTTATTAAAATGGTTGGTAAAATAGCAGTGACATTGCTATTTATGCTTTCCCGTTTATATGCGAGGAAGTTACTTGTAGTAAGTGATGTTAAATATTTTATAACGGGTGGGACATCAATGGATAAGAAAGCAAAAGGACTATTCTGGACCTTAGGGATAAACCTCTTGGAAGGATACGGATTGAGCGAGGCATGTATAGTTTCTGTGAATACAACAAAAGAATTTCGGTTGGATTCTGTAGGTAAAATATTACCAGGTATCAAAATAAAGATAAATTTTGATAACGAAATTATGATAAAGGGCTTCAATATTATGAAGGGATACTATAAACATCCAGATCTTACTGCGACTATAATTAAAGACGGATGGTTATATACGGGTGACTATGGGTATCTAGATAAAGATGGTTTTCTCTATCTTACAGGCCTCAAGAAAGATATTATCATTGATAGCCAGGGTCTGAATATTGACCCTGCTGTTGTTGAAAATACTTTAAATGAAATTAGTTATATTCGTAATGTTTTTGTCTTTGGGCAAAATAGACGTTATCTGGTTGGGCTTATCTTTCTTGACAGTTCAGTATTAGTGGAGAATAGAGAAGATTATCTCCTTTCTCTAAATAGGAAGTATTATATCTGTAATAGCAGAAGAAACGATATCTTTATTTCGCGCGATATCAGGAATAAACTAAAAAATCTAACATTGTTTGAACAGATTAGAAAATATGCAATAGTTTGTGATGATTTTCATATAGACAAAGGAGACAGGTTAAACAGAAAGGAACAAAGAGAACTGGTTTTTTCAAAATATAAAGATATTATTGAAGAAATGTATCTTGCAAAATAACTATATTCAGCGAAGCGGGTAAAGACTCAATATTTCATAAAGAATTTTATGTCCAAAGGTGGTATAAATATAGCCTTAATCTCTCTTTTTAACCTCGATTTTGGCGTAAGGTATATCAGTTCCTTTCTTAGAGAGAATGGTTATCCAACATTTTTAGTGTTGTTTAATAAACAGAGATATTCTGTTGAGTTTCTGGGTAACGATTATTTTAGCCCGAAAGTTATTTATCATCATATTTGTCCCCCAAAAGATGTTGATTTATTGGTTTCTCTTCTGAAGATGATGCGGGTTAGTTTGGTCGGGATTAGCGTTTCTTCAACTTTTGTCAGGACAGCTAGGATTATAACCAAGAATATAAAGAAATATTTAAATATACCGGTAGTATGGGGAGGAATACACGCTATTATTGCGCCGGAAGATTGTATACAATATGCTGATATTGTTTGTATCGGCGAGGGTGAGTGGCCGATGCTTAAGATAGCCGAGTGTATAAAAAATAAACGTTCTATATCGGGCATTGAGAACTTGTGGATAAAACACAATAACACAATCGAGAGAAATTCACGGAGACCATTAATAGAAGAGCTTGATACATTACCCTTCCCGGATTTTGTTGATCGGGATAATAAGTTTTTGATAGATAGCGGAAGAGTTGTAAAAGACCCTCCTATTATATCTTCCTATCAGGTTGGTGTATATCCTATTATGAGTTCCCGAGGATGTATAAATAGTTGTTCTTTTTGTTGCAATAGTGTCTTGCGCGAAAGGTATAAAGGTACTGGCAACTATTTCCGAAGGAGAAGCGTAGATTCAGTAATTGCAGAGTTGAGGCATGTCGTACGTTATCGTTCTGTGCACACAATAAGATTTTGGGATGATATCTTCACTTATGATAAAGTATGGATTGAAGAGTTTAGTGAGAAATATATGCGGTATATAGGGAAACCGTTTGCTTGCTACGCACATCCTAAGTATACCGATAGAGATATACTTCTACGATTGAAGCAAGCGGGCTTAGTTCTTGTTAATATTGGAATACAGAGTGGTAGCGAGAGGATATCTAAAGAGGTTTTCTCCAGACGTCAGTTTAATGATGAGATCTTAAGATTTTCTAATTTTGCTAAAAGATTAGGTATAATTGTCCGATATGATATTATTTCGGATAATCCTTATGAGACAGATAAGGATCAGATTGAAACTGTTGAACTATTGCTCAAGCTATCCTATCCTTTCCAAGCACAACTTTATTCGTTATGCTGGTTCCCTTCTACTCCTTTAACCATCAAAGCATTGCGTGATAACGTCATTAAACATTCAGATCTTGAGCAATATACCTCCAAGGCGTTGAATAACTTCCATATGTACATACCTCTTTCCAAGAGCAAATACAGTTTGTTTTGGAATTGTATTAAGGCTATGGCAGTAAATAGAAGGTTCCCACCCTTCTTAGTGAGAATATTTATGAGAAACAATTTCTTTAAGAGAAATCCTCATATATTATTATGGTTGGCTCGTAGCTATATGCGTTTGTTTACTAAATTTAAGGTTGAATGGCATGGAAGGAAAATACGTCTTATAAGAAAGGTGCCTAGGAATAATGCCGTCAGCGTTACCTATTACCGTAGCGACAGAATAGACTGGAGGTTTATTTATGGTAAAGCACGGATGTTGTTTTTTAGGCCAACTGTAGAGTACAATTTTTTCTTATTGGGATCCACGCAGCGATGCAAGAGTTTTTGTCTAAAGGTAGTGCATAGGCTAAAAAGAGGGATACGATTAGAGTTATTAACGGAGATATTTTTTACAGATAACTATGGCATAACAAACAGAATGGCTAGTTGGTATATGGAGTTTTGTATTGGGTATAATTACCATACTGATATATACTTTGAACTAGTTTATCCTGAATTGACTTATTTTATTGAGAATCATCGATATAAGGCAAAAATGATAAAAAATTGCAATTTGCCTTTTTTGCACAAAGGGATGTATGTAGTAAGATTAAAACATGCCTATAGGGCGAATAGCGTAATAGGAGAAATTTTACTTAATGTTTAATGAGTTACGTATTAAGCTGGATAACAAGAAAGATACTGTATATTTGAAGGGGTATAACAGATTGAAAATTAAATTATTTTACCTTCCAGGAGCTTGGAGCGCTTGGTGGAGAGATCTTTATCCACTCAGTATGCCGCCCTACGGTATGGGAGTAATTACCTCTGTTTTACGTAAAGCGGGTTACTATGTAGAGCAAGAGGATCTTTTAGTAAAAGTTAAATTCCGAGAGGGTAGTTGGAAAGTTAATCCTGCGATATTAACTATTCGTAAATACGTTCAACGTTGTTTAAATAAAGGTTGTTCTGATAAGACTCTTGATAAATTGGCTGATGAAATATTAAGGGGAGTGAGATTAAGTTTTGATATAATAGGTTTTTCTATTCTATCCTACCCACAATTTTTATTTGCTTTATTATTAGCTGAGAAGATTAAGAAAATTAGCAATGCAACTATTGTTTTTGGTGGAGCGTTTATAACTTTACAGGGTAATATGTTTTTCTCCAGATATAGATTTATTGATTTTATGATTCGCGGGGATGGGCAGATACCTTTTCTAAACCTCTTGGAATATATTGAAGGGAAAAGAAGGATAGAAGAAGTTCCTTCCCTGACATTTAGGGAGAATGGGCAGATGAGAGAGAATCCTAGAGGAGTTTATAGTGTAGAGGATATGCCTTTACCGGATTTTGAGGGTTTACCTTTAGATTTGTACAGAGACGATAGACTTAATAAGGGAAAATTGATATTGCCATATCAAATCAGTAGAGGGTGTCCACATCAATGTAGTTTTTGCGCCAAAGATGCTTTTGGTAAGGTAGAGATAAAGTCTTTAGAGAAGATAAGTAAAGAACTGAAAGAATACAGCAAGATATACAACAGTAATTATTTTTGGTTCTGCGACTGGACATTCAATGTATCTTATAAACATGCTGAGCAGCTGTGTGATATGTTGGTTAAGGATAAAGTTAATATCCGATGGAAAGCTTGGGCGCGGGTCGACAATCTTGATGATAAATTGTTAATAAGGATGAAAAAAGCAGGATGCATTAGTTTATTATTTGGCATTGAGTCGGGAAGTGATAAGATATTGCGATTGATGAGGAAGGGGTTTGGCTCTAAAAGAGCAGCGGCGATATTGCGAGATGCTCATACTACAGGGATCTCGGTGTATATAATGTTAATGGTGGGATTTATTTATGAGAATGACTCAGATATCAAAGCAACTATTGAATTTTTAAAAGAAAACGCATCATATATTGACGGTATAATTTCTATAAACATCTTTTTGTTGGAAGCAAATTCGCCAATATACAGGTGTCCAAATGATTTTAGGATTGCCAACATAAGACTTATGGATGATGGTCGACATAGGAATTACTATGCATTTGATGAGGTTGATGGACTAACGTGGCAGCAGAAAGCCAGGCGTCAAAAGAGGGCCTACCTACGCGTATTAAAGGCTGTATACTATCATATCTTCTTAAAATTTTACAAAAAAAGACATTTGCCTTTTTGGGTATGGTTTATTAAAAGAAAATATGAAGTTAAGGGTAAAGTTGTTTAATCCTCCACGGTTATATAGCTCTCTTAAAAATATATGTAGTGTATCCAAAATGTTTATTGCCCTACGGTATGGGAGTAATTACCTCTGTTTTACGTAAAGCGGGTTACTATGTAGAGCAAGAGGATCTTTTAGTAAAAGTTAAATTCCGAGAGGGTAGTTGGAAAGTTAATCCTGCGATATTAACTATTCGTAAATACGTTCAACGTTGTTTAAATAAAGGTTGTTCTGATAAGACTCTTGATAAATTGGCTGATGAAATATTAAGGGGAGTGAGATTAAGTTTTGATATAATAGGTTTTTCTATTCTATCCTACCCACAATTTTTATTTGCTTTATTATTAGCTGAGAAGATTAAGAAAATTAGCAATGCAACTATTGTTTTTGGTGGAGCGTTTATAACTTTACAGGGTAATATGTTTTTCTCCAGATATAGATTTATTGATTTTATGATTCGCGGGGATGGGCAGATACCTTTTCTAAACCTCTTGGAATATATTGAAGGGAAAAGAAGGATAGAAGAAGTTCCTTCCCTGACATTTAGGGAGAATGGGCAGATGAGAGAGAATCCTAGAGGAGTTTATAGTGTAGAGGATATGCCTTTACCGGATTTTGAGGGTTTACCTTTAGATTTGTACAGAGACGATAGACTTAATAAGGGAAAATTGATATTGCCATATCAAATCAGTAGAGGGTGTCCACATCAATGTAGTTTTTGCGCCAAAGATGCTTTTGGTAAGGTAGAGATAAAGTCTTTAGAGAAGATAAGTAAAGAACTGAAAGAATACAGCAAGATATACAACAGTAATTATTTTTGGTTCTGCGACTGGACATTCAATGTATCTTATAAACATGCTGAGCAGCTGTGTGATATGTTGGTTGATGAAGAAGTAAATATAAAGTGGTGTGCAGGGGTTAGTATTAGTATTAGGGATATTGATAGTAACTTAATAAAGAAGATGAAGAGGTCGGGGTGCGTACGGTTGACTTATGGCATAGAATCTGGTAGCGATAAAAATTGCACTAGATTAAAAGAGGTTTCACAACCGAACTAGCTTCTAGAATTTTGGAATTGACCCATGTAGAAGGAATAAAGGTGTATATAGCCCTTATGGTAGGTTTTCCTTATGAGAGTATCGTAGATATCAATAAGACAGTGAAATTTCTTCAGGGTAATTGTTCTTATTTTGATGGGATAGCCTCTTTTAATATTTTTTTATTAGAGTATAATTTTCCTATGTATCGTAATCCTGAAGCTTTTGGAATGGAGAATATAAGATATGAAGTAGATGCAGAACACAGAAGTTACTATTCATTTGACGAAAAGAGCGGTCTTGTATGGACAAAGAAATCGAGACAAAATATATCTACCTATTACTACCTACTTAAGAGTATATATCACATCATTTATGCTAAGCCTTGTTCACTTTCTTTTCCTATTTGGCGATATTGCCGCGAGAGTATATTCTTAAAGGCTTTTCTCATAAAGGTTAACGGTTTATTAAATATATTTAGGAAAAGAGGTAGTAAATATGATTGAGTTGGATTGTAATCTAATCACTACAGAGATAGCAGGTAAAGCAGTGGGAATATCAGGAAATGCTTCAATAGCAAGAGGTATTATAGAAGCAGGAATAGAGGTGATAACTAGTTATCCAGGTACACCATGCGCTGAGATATTGGAAAATTTGGCAGCCATTTCACACAATGGTAGGTATTATCTTGAATGGTCTACCAATGAGAAAGTGGCGTTTGAAGTAGCTGCGGCTGCTGCTATTGCAGGGATCAGGTCGGCATTTGTGACGAAACATGTTGGGATGAATGTAGCGTCGGATTCACTGATGCACCTATCTTATGGTGGCGTCAATGCTGGAATGGTTATTATTTCCGCTGATGACCCTGGAGCTTATGATTCTCCTATAGAACAGGATAGCCGTTTCTATGCACGGGCTGCAGAAATATTAGGCATGGAACCTTTTAATCAACAAGAAGCAAAGGATATGATTGTTGCTGCTATAAGAATCTCTGAAAAGGTTAGGTTACCTGCTTTTATAAGGCTAACAAATCGTATTTTATACGGGCGTGGTAAAGTAGTTTTAGGAGAAATTAGATATACTAAGAGAAAACCTTATTTTGTTAGTAATGATTTGCGATGGTTTATTGCAGGGCGTAATGCTGTAAGACGGCACCAGGAGCTTCATAAGCAGCAAGATATGTTGAATATTATTAGTGAAGGAGAATTTAATAAGATTGAATGGGCATCTAACAAAAAGAAATACGGTATTATTGCTTCTGGTGTACCTGTTTGCTATGCGAAAGAAGTAATAAGAGACATTAATGTCGAACAGTATGTTTCTATATTAAAACTAGGGTATTTTAATCCTTTACCTTATAAATATATAAAAAAATTTTTATCAGAGCATGATGAGATACTGGTACTTGAGGAGTTAGAACCGTTTATAGAAGAGGGTGTTAAAAGAATAGCAGCAGATATATCAAAGAATGTTCATATATATGGGAAGTTAGAAGGACAATTACCTCATACAGATGCTTTGTCTCAAGATGTTATTCGTAGTGTTATGAGAAATATTTGGTTTGGCAATGAAAAGAAAGACAAAGGAGGTGGTGAAAGAGATAGACTTTCTACGGTAGAAAGAGAAAGGCTTCAAATGGTTGACAGAGAGGTGCATAAGAAGTTTGTTACATTTTGTCCAGGATGTCCTCATCGAGCCTCATTATATATATTAAAAAGTTCGCTATCAGAAGCAAAAGACAAGTTTATTATCACAGGAGATATAGGTTGTTATTTGTTGGGCAAAAATTATCCCTTTTTGTTTCCGGATATTGTCTTTTGTATGGGAGCTAGTATAGGTATTGGCGCTGGTTTTGCAAAGGCAGGAATTAATAAGAGAATTATAGCGATTATTGGAGACTCTACCTTTTTGCATGCAGGTATCCCTTCTTTAATTAATTGCTGTTATAATGAAGTCGACATATTGGTATATATTTTAGATAATCGTACTGTAGCTATGACTGGTTTGCAGCCTTACCCGGGAGTAGGATTAAATGCCGAAAGGAAGAGGACTAAGAAAATTAAGATTGAGAAAATAGTTGAAGCTTGCAATGTTGATTACCTACGTTTGATAGATCCTTTTGATATAAACCGCGCCAGAAAGATTCTTGGGAAAGCACTGGCGATGAGAGGTCAAAGAGTTGTAATCTCAAGACATGAATGTGCCCAGGTTATGAGAAGAGATACCCTCAATAGGGGAAAAGTTATGAAAAGATATAAAATAGACAGGGCGAAGTGTCGGCGTTGTTTGGTGTGTATTAGGTCTTTAGGTTGTCCTGCCATATTCGTCAAAGATAAAGAAGTATATATAAATAAGCATATTTGTACCGGTTGTGGGTTGTGCAAATCTATATGTCCACATAGAGCAATTGTATTAGATGGATAAAGATACCCGAATAATAATAGTAGCACCACGGTTTTATAAGATTTTGAGATTGAGCCAGGTGATTGCGCATGCAGCTGTGATTAGTGGTATTGATGTTAAAACAGCCGAATTTACAAATGAGCCGCTTATGACAAGGGAAATAATCCATATAAAATTAGGACAAAAAATACACAGCCCTTTAATATCAAAGAATGAGGCAAATGTTGTTATTTGTTTTGAGCCTTACCTATCAATAGATATAGTAGAATATTATTTATCCAGAGAAGGAATAATATTTTTGAATTCCCAACCATTTCTGGGAGATAAGAACAGTTTTAATGAAATTAGTGCTTATTTTAAGAATATAACTTCGGTAACGCATGAATTTAATTTCTTGGAGTTTTCAAGAGAAGAAGGATTCGATACCTTACGTATAAATTTTTCCGTACTGGGAATGCTGATAGGAAAAAAGTGTTTGCCTCTTAGTAAAGGTAGTATTTTGATGGCAATAGAAGAAATAGTTCCTTCAGATGAGTTATCTATTTACAAGAACGCTCTAAATTTTGGCATGAAAATTAGTACATGAGAATATTAAAAGAACATACATCTAGCGTGTGCCCCGTGTGTTTAAAACATATTCCTGCAATAGTTTATTCTGAGGATGGCAAAGTTTATTTGGATAAAACGTGTCCTGTCCATGGGAGTTTTAAATGTTTATTAGAGAAAGACGTTTCTTTATATGCCAGACTTATGAATAACACCTATCTTCAGGAAAGAGTACCTTTTAATAATGTAATGATTGCTGTAACCTATAAGTGCAACCTTAAGTGTCCTATATGTTATTTACCT
Organism: uncultured Planctomycetia bacterium; assembly: GCA_964455875.1. Taxonomy (GTDB): domain Bacteria; phylum Omnitrophota; class Gorgyraeia; order Duberdicusellales; family 4484-171; genus CAZWON01. The sequence goes on from CAYVYZ010000054.1 coordinate 9,053, forward strand.
TCTCGTAATGTTAAAGATCCATCTTTACAATATATAAAAAGAATTATTTCTAAGTTTGAAGGTAAGGTTGTCCGTATCTCAGGGGGAGAACCAACATTGAGAGAGGATTTGCCTTGTATAATTCAGTATATTTGTGAAAGAGGAATGGTTCCCGTTATTATTACCAATGGATTGAGGTTTGCGGATATAAGTTATGTGCGTCAGCTGAAGAGGGCAGGATTGAGATACGTAAATTTTTCTTTCAATGGTTTTAAAGATAGTATCTACAAGGCAATTAATGGGGAGAAGTTATTAAGAGTTAAGCTAATCGCATTGAAGAATTTAAAACGGGAGAAAATGAATGTGAGGATTTCAG
>CAYVYZ010000055.1:0-7488 GCA_964455875.1 uncultured Planctomycetia bacterium
AGAAAAAGAAAATGATTTTACTCTTTATAAAGTAAGAGTAGGAAAATACAAAAATAGAAATACGGCAGAGAAGATATTTAATAGTCTTTTAAACGACGGATATCCTGCAAGAATATATCCATAACAAATAAATTATTATAATAATTTATTTATTAATCTTCCTTTCTTATTGTGTGTAAAACAAATGAAAAACATAATCTTTATTGTTGGGCCTACCGCGACAGGAAAAACAGAGCTTTCCTTTAACCTCTCCAAGCAAATTAAAGCAGAAATTGTTTCCTGCGACTCAATGCTGGTTTACCGCGAGCCTAAGATTATAACTTCTAAGCCACCAGAAAAAATATTAAAAGAAATTAAACATCATTTTATAAATATTATATCTGTCAAAGATACTTATGATGTATTTCAATATTATATAGAGGCCACCAAAGTTATAAGTGATTTATACTTACGCAGAAGACCAGTGGTTGTTTGCGGCGGAACAGGGCTATATATGAAAGCAATTCTCGATGGCATATTTAAAGGATCATCAAGAAATGATAAATTACGGCAAAACTTAGAAAAGGAAGCAAAAGAAAAAGGCAACTTAAGTATTTACAATAAGCTTAAAGAAATTGACCCACCCGCCGCAGAAAAAATTTCTCCCAATGATACTAAAAGAATTATCCGTGCTTTAGAAGTTTATTATACAACGGGAATCCCTATATCAAAGAAACAAAAAGAAAAAAGGGGGCTATGGGGGAAGTACCCTATAAAGATATTCGGTCTAACCATGGAAAGAAAAATTCTCTATGAGAAAATCAATAAAAGAACAGAAGAAATGTTTAGAGAGGGAGCGGTAGAAGAAGTAAAAAATTTATTAGAGATGCCTTTAAGTATTACGGCCCAAAAAATAATTGGTATAAGCGAAATAAAAGGATATCTTGAGGGTAAATATTCTCTTGATTATGCAAGAAATCTTATGGCAAAAAACACCCGTAATTTTGCTAAACGGCAGTTTACCTGGTTTAAACGTGATAAACGGATTCAATGGATTGACGCATCTTGTAAAGATAAATGTTTTAATTATATTATTAGAAATTTGGAATAAGATGGAGTATAATAATATGTGGATAATTAGAGATTTATTATTTGTTAGAGTTACTTATAGAAGGTGGAATATTTTAAGAAAAAACTTATTGTGTTATTGTTGGCAATAGGGTTTCTTTTTTTTGTAAATGGATGCGCAGTATTAAATATACCTTTTAAAATAGCAAGCGGAATTATTGGCGGTGTTCTAAATGTAACAAAAACGGTTGTCAGTATAGCCAATAAACTACCTAAACCTCCTCCCGGTGCTTTTTAACCATTAATTATACCTCTTTTATTATGATAAAATAATAATATGTATCAGACTTATCTAAAAGAGAAAGGATTCCTTGTGTTAGTTCAGCTTGAGAAGGAAAGGAATCCTTGGCCTTTAGAAGAACAGGCAGCTGAGTTTAAAAATCTTGTTATTTCTTCTGGTATTGAAGTTGTTCATCTTGAGGTGGTAAAACGTAAAGAGATATCCCCCCATCTTTATATTGGAAAGGGAAAATCAGAAGAAATTGCTCAACTCATCCAAGCTACAGAAGCAAGTGTAGTAATTTTCAACAACAATCTAACTTTTACCCAACAGAGAAATTTGGAAGACATCTTTGGCATAAAGACTATCGACCGCACCCAATTAATTCTTGATATATTTGCCCGTCACGCTCATACCGAAGAAGGGGCTTTACAGGTTGAGCTTGCTCAGCTTGAGTATCTTTTGCCGCGTCTTAAAGGTAAAGGTATTATGCTTTCACGCTTAGGAGGAGGAATTGGAACAAGAGGTCCTGGCGAGAAAAAATTAGAAGTAGATAGACGGCGTATAAGTGACAGAATTGTTAGGTTGAAGAAGAAACTCGACGATGTGCGCAAGCATAGAGATATCCAGAGAAAAAAAAGACACAAAGAGGGTATAAAGATGTGTTCTCTTGTTGGTTATACCAACGCAGGAAAATCTACTCTTCTTAACGCTTTGACTGGTGCCACTCAGAAAACATCGGATAGTCTTTTTACTACTCTTGACCCTGTAAGTAGAACATTAAACCTATCAAATCATCTTAAAGTTATTTTAAGTGATACTGTAGGTTTTATATATAGTTTGCCTCCGAATCTGATTGAGGCATTCAAAGCGACTTTAGAAGAATTGTATCATGCTAATCTTCTTATACATGTAGTTGATATAAGCAATGACAATTACAAGAGGCTTATTGCAGCAGTTCATACTATACTAAATGAATTAAAACTCGAAGATAAGCCCTTGATTACCGTTTTTAATAAGGTGGATAAGATAGAGGAGGCTTATTTAGATAGAATAAAATTGGAATACCCCGACGCAGAATTTGTTTCAGCTCTTAAGGAAATAAACCTTGATAAACTTAAAAATACAATAAAAAACATTATTACTTCTGGGGATAAATGTTATTTACTTAAAGTACCTTTTAACGAAATGGATATTATTGACTATCTTTATAAAAAGGCACAGGTTTCAAAAATAGAGTACACCGAGAGTAATGCTACAGTATGGGTAAGAATGGATGCGAACCTTAGGCCTTATTTGGAAAAAAGAAGTGTAGAAATTAAAGAAATTTAAAATAATCTTATAAAGAAATACTCGCATATTATCACAAATTATTATTGTTCAATATCCTATATAGTCTCTATATTCCCAAAGAAAAAATTAAAAAATTTTCGAAAAAAGTCTTGACAAAGACCAAGAAATATGTTATATAGAAATTGGCATGAAGAGAAGAGATAAGGAATACAACTTGGATGATTTCTTCAATCTCGATGATTTTGATATTGAAATAGACCCTGAAGAGCCTGTATATCCTTTAAATGTAGTGTGCAGGCTCCTTGATATGCATTACTGGACGCTGCATGAGATACTAGAGGAGGGTATATTGAAGCCTAAGAAAGTAGGTAAACGAAAAAAGCTGTTTTCTTATAAGGATATAAAACTTCTTAAGTATATTAAATACCTTATTGAGAAAAAAGGAGTTAACATCAAAGGGATAAAGGTAATTTTTGAGCTTAAAGGAGATATTTGATTTTTTTTGCTCTTTTATTAGCAGTCTTACTAAGAGAGTGCTAATTACCTGTGGCAAACTTAAAGAAAGGAGGTGAGACTATGGCACTTATGAAATATAAACGCGATGACCCTTTTAGAGCGTTAGAGGCTCTTCATGATGAGATTAACAAATTGTTTAATCTATCATGGGGAAGATTTCCTGCTTTAAGAGAAGAAATACTTGCCCCATCGGTCGATGTGTGGGAAGATAAAGATAATATTTATGTAGAAGCAGACATCCCTGGTTTTGAGCAAAAAGATATTAGCCTGAATCTTAAGGGAGACAATCTAATAATCTCAGCTAAAAAGGATGAAACAAAAGAAGAAAAGAAGAAAAATTATTACCGCTGCGAGCGTTATCAGGGAAGTTTCTACCGGGAGGTAATACTTCCCTCTAACATCGATGCTTCTAAGATTAAGGCAGGGTATAAAAATGGCGTTTTGAAAGTTACCCTTCCCAAGAAGGAAGAAGAGAAGGGTAAGGAGATTAAGATTGAGGTGGAATAATAGTACGTTTTGCCGGGTAATTAGCACTCTCTTGTTTTTATGGTTCAATATATAATATGAGAAGGGGGAGCAATAAATGATACCTTTAAGAGATAATATACCACACATAAAAAAACCAATTGTTACAGTTTCTCTTTTAATCATAAATGTGTTGGTCTTTTTATATGAGATTTCGTTAGGGTATTATCTTAAAGACTTTATGTATCTTTATGGTCTTGTTCCAAAAAGTATTTCATTACAAATGGGATTATTGCCTTCTATAAGACCATTCTTTACCAATATGTTTTTACATGCGGGATGGGCCCACTTAATAGGTAATATGTGGTTTTTATGGATTTTTGCTGATAATGTAGAGGATAAAATGGGCCACTTAAATTTTCTTATTTTTTACCTAATGTGTGGTTTTATTGCTTCTTTTACTCATTTTATTATTAACAGGCATTCTATTGTTCCTGCAGTAGGGGCAAGTGGTGCAATTGCTGGTGTATTAGGCGCATATATGATGTTATTTCCTTCTGCGCGGGTATTGACTTTAGTACCATTTTTTATATTCTTAGAGATAATAGAAATACCCGCTTTTGTGTTTTTGGGAATATGGTTCATATATCAATTTCTTTTAGGGGTCTCTTCCTTAGGAGGGTATGGAGCAGGGATTGCTTTTTGGGCACACATTGGTGGATTTCTTGCAGGAATATTCCTCTTGAAGTTATTTGTAAAAAGAAGAAAAAGGTATTACTATTAAGAAAGGAGAAAGAATGCAGTTTGATAACTTTACTTTAAAAGCACAAGAAACAATCAATAATGCTTTAATGTTGGCACAAAAGTATAAGCATCAGAGTATACTTCCTGAACATATCCTTTCTTCCCTGACAGACGACTCTAAAAGCTTAAGCAATAGTGTATTTACCAATTTAGGGATTGATACTGTAGATTTAAAAAACAAACTAAAGGAATTTTTAGACAAGCAGCCCAAAGTATATGGGCAAGCTCAGGGAGTATACGCTTCTTCTCGTTTGCAACAGGTATTTGGCTATGCTAAGGAATTTTCTGATTCTTTTGGCGATTCTTTTATGAGCTCTGAGCATCTTCTTCTTGGTGTTGCAAAAGAAAAAGAAGGCTTTCTTTTTAATTATATTACCAAGCAAGGTCTTACCGTAGAGGATATTATAAGAGAAGTAAAGAAAATCCGTGGTTCTCAGAAAGCTGATTCTCAAACAGCAGAATCTACTTATCAGGCACTGGAAAAATTTGGTCGTGATTTAACCGACTTGGCTAAGAAAGGGAAACTGGATCCTGTTATCGGAAGGGATGAGGAAATTCGCCGCGTTATGCAGGTGTTAAGCCGTCGTACAAAAAACAATCCTGTGCTTATTGGAGACCCAGGAGTGGGAAAAACAGCTATTGTTGAAGGATTAGCACAAAGAATTGCCTTAGGAGACGTCCCCGAAGGTTTAAAAGACAAAAAAATCATAGCTTTGGACTTAGGAGCTTTAATTGCTGGTTCAAAATTCAGAGGTGAATTTGAGGAACGTTTAAAGGCTGTGCTTAAAGAGGTTGAAAAAAGAGAAGGAGAAATAATTATTTTTATAGATGAATTGCATACTTTAGTAGGAGCAGGTGATGCTCAAGGCGCTGTTGATGCTGCTAACATGCTTAAGCCGGCTTTAGCAAAAGGAATTTTGCGTTGTATAGGAGCTACAACTCTTGATGAATATCGAAAATATATTGAGAAAGATGCAGCCTTAGAAAGAAGATTTCAACCTGTTTTGGTAAAAGAACCTTCTCCTGAGGCTACCATAGCAATATTAAGAGGCCTTAAAGAAAAATATGAAGTTCATCATGGGGTACGCATAAAAGATTCAGCTCTTATTGCGGCAGTGTTACTTTCTCATCGTTACATAAGTGATAGGTTTCTTCCTGATAAGGCTATTGATTTAGTTGATGAGGCGGCAAGTCGCTTGCGTATTGAGATTGATTCTAAACCCGAAGAGATAGATAAGCTTGAACGGCGAATTATGGAGCTTGAGATTCAAAAGCAAGCTTTAAAGAAAGAAAAAGACCAGGCTTCCCAGGAACGGCTTAAGAAATTAGAGCAGGAGATACTTAAATTAAATGAAGAACTGGCGAAAGAAAAAGAACAATGGGAGAAAGAGAAAGACCTTATTACCCAGATAAGAAAAGTAAAAGAAGAAATAGAAGACTTAAAATTAAAAGCCTCTGATTACCAGAAGCAAGCTTTATTAGACAAAGTAGCAGAAATTCGTTATGGGACTATTCCCTCTTTGGAAGAGAAACTCAATACTCTTAATAAACAACTTATTGATGTTCAAAGGGTTAGGAAGATACTTAAAGAGGAAGTTGATGAGGAAGATATTGCGGAGATTGTTTCGCGATGGACTTCTATCCCTGTTTCTAAGCTTATGGAAGCAGAAGTAGAAAAACTTATCCATATGGAAGAAGAATTAAACAAGAAAGTTGTAGGACAGGATGAGGCAATAAGATTAATTTCAGATTGTATAAGGCGTGCACGTTCAGGGTTGGCCGATCCCAATAGGCCTTTAGGGTCTTTTTTATTCCTTGGCCCCACTGGCGTAGGAAAAACAGAATTAGCCAAAACCTTAGCATTGTTTTTGTTTAACAGCGAGAATAATCTTATTCGCATAGATATGAGTGAATATATGGAAAAGTTTTCTGTGTCACGATTAATTGGTGCTCCTCCTGGTTATGTAGGATATGAGGAAGGAGGCCAGCTTACAGAGCAGGTAAGAAGAAAACCTTATTCAGTAATTCTTTTTGATGAAATAGAGAAAGCACATCCTGAAGTGTTTAATGTGCTCTTGCAGATTCTGGATGAAGGCCATGTGACTGATTCTAAAGGTAAAGTTGTAAATTTCAAAAATACTGTTATAATTATGACTTCCAATATTGGGAGCGAATACTTTAGTGACCCTACAGTTACAGCAAAAGCCGTCTCAGAAAAGGTAAAAATGAAATTAAAAGAACATTTTAGGCCGGAATTTCTCAATCGTTTAGATGAAATCATAGTATTTAATCACCTTTCACTTGGTGATATTGTTAAAATAGTGGATATACAATTCGAAATACTAAAAAAGCGTCTTGAGGAAAAGAAAATAGAAGCCACAATATCCGAGTCTGCAAAAAAATTTCTTGCTGATAAAGGGTTTAGTCCTGAATATGGCGCACGTCCTTTAAAGAGAACTATTCAGAAACTAGTTATTGACCCTTTAAGCATAAAAATTCTAAAAGGAGAGTTCAAAGAGGGGGATAAGATAGTTGTAGATGTTAAAGATAGAAAAGTTGTATTTAGCAAAGCTTAATAGAAAGGAGGAAGCATGCGCATTGATATTTCATTGAAGCATTTAGATAAGAGTCCTATCTTAGAAGAAGTAATAGAAAAAGATATAAAAAAGATAGAGCGGAGATTGAAGATTTTTAAGACAGATGACGCCATCCATCTATCGCTTCATCTGGAGAAGAATCCTCATCGTGATGAGTATTTTTGCTGGATAAATATGTATCTTCCTTCTAAAGTTTTAAAGGCACAATCAAGGAAAAACGACGTTCCCTTAGCTATAAATGATGCTTTCAACGCTCTTTTAAAACAGTTGGATAAGCTTAAATATCGCCTTGAACGGCACCTTAGAAAGAAATAGTGAATAGCGTATAGCGGATAGTGTTAGGGTGGAGGGTGTTGGGTGTAGGGTGTAGGAACATCGAGGATTAAGTATCTAGGACCAAGAATCAAATGATACTCGATGCGCGATACTAGATACGAGATACGGGATAAAAAGACTAAGAGCTATTGACTATAGACCATTGACTAT
>CAYVYZ010000055.1:7588-9183 GCA_964455875.1 uncultured Planctomycetia bacterium
GTGACCTGGTGACCTTTTATTGTAACCTGGTGTCTTGGTGACCTGGTGACTTTTATGTGAGGGTGTATCGACCATTGACTATTGACTATCTTCAGCGTGTATGTTAGGATATTTAGCACTCTCAAGAGACAAGTGCTAATATAGGAGTTAAAAATATGAAACATGTAGATTCTAAGAAAAGAGAGAATGAGATTCTTGATTTACTGGTAGCAAGTTATATAAAAGAGTCTCATCCTATAAGCTCTTCTTATTTATGTGAGAATTACCATCTTCCTTATTCTTCTGCCACGGTAAGAAATGTATTAGAGTCTTTGGAAAAACAAGGTTTTTTGTCCCATATTCATACTTCTTCAGGAAGAGTGCCTACAAAATTGGGTTTCAAACGCTACGTAGAACACCTGATGAATAAAGAAGAGCTTTTAAAAGAAGAATACAACGAGTTAGTAGAATTTGATGCTTTTACGTCAATGGAAGATATTTTCAACAATGCATTAGATACTCTTTCCAGTATAAGTGGTTATATTTCTTTAATTGGAATGTGGGGGTTTAAAGAAGGATTTTTCTTTAGAGGTACGCGTTTTATATTAAATCAACCAGAATTTGAAGATATAAATAAGCTTAGGAATCTTTTCTATGCTTTAGAGGTAAAGATAGAAGAAATCCAGGACTTATTGTTTAGGTATGTAGATGAAGAGCTTGGTATTTTAATTGGTGACGACAGCGGCTTCGAAGAAATATCAGATTGTTCTCTTCTTGTCTCAGGGTTTAAAAAAGAAAGGTTAGCTCTTGCTCTGGCATTGCTGGGCCCTATGAGAATGGATTATATAAAAGCTGTCCATTCTCTTTATGCTATAAAACACAGTTTAGAGACTGCCATAGAAAGGATGCTATGAAGAAGGAAAAGTCTCACAACAATACACAGGCTGACAAAGAAAGAGATTCTTTAAAGAAAGAAAATGGGTGTGTTTCAGCTTACGATAAAGATTTAAGTAAAGAACGAGACAGTAAAGCAACTGATGAGTTAAAAGAATTAAAAGAGAAGGCAGCAAAGTATGATGAGCTATGGAATAAATATTTAAGAGCGTGTGCTGAATTTGATAATGCTCGCAAACGGTGGGAAAAGGAGAAAACTGAAATAGTTAAATTTGCTAATTACGCATTAATAAAAGAACTTATTGTGATAATGGATGAACTAGAGCATGCCATGACAGCAATTAAAGAGCATTCTCAAGATAAGGAAATACAAAAGGGCATAGAACTTACTTATAATAATCTTTATAGTATCCTTAAAAAAGAAGGGTTGGCGCCTATTGAAGCGAAGGGTAAAAAATTTGACCCTCACGTTCACGAGATTGTAGGGCAAAAGGAAGAAAAGGAGCTGGATGAACATACAGTAATAGAAGAGGTACAAAAAGGATATACTCTGGGAGATAGATTGTTAAGGACCTCTAAGGTTATCATCTCTGTGCTTCCTAAAGAAACTGAGAACGATAACAAAAAAGAGGATATTGAAAAAGGGGATAATAACACAATTAATGAAAAATAGCGTCTCAACAGGAGGTGATAAAAATGGCACGTGTAATAGGAATTGATTT